>JAUNCV010000122.1 GCA_030526445.1 Bacteroidales bacterium
ATAGAATCATCTTGTTGATTTTCAAATCGCTTCCTTACCTCGTCGAAATGCCTGAGTTCCTTCAGAGGTACGGATGGCATGGTGTTGGCTATGACTTCTTCAAGCATGGCCATCGTTATCTTAGCACCTTGTTTTAATGCCATTCTGGAAGCGGCATTAACAATGAGTTCGATATCGGCAGAAACGAAATTTTCAGTTAACTCAGCAAGTTTGTCATAATCAATACCTATCTCATACGGGCGATGCTGTAGGTTGAGCTTAAACATTGCTTCGCGAGCTTCTTTGTCAGGCGGACCGATGTAATACTTTTTCTCAAGTCGGCCTGCACCAAGCAATGCGGGGTCAATTCTATCGGGGTAGTTGGTTGCACAAACTACAAATACGCCTTGCTTACCAGTGTTGTCCATCTCCGCCAAGATTGCATCAACGGCATTGCTCGACATTTCGTGAACAGATGACGAACCTTTGTCGCGACGAGGAAAAAGACCATTGATTTCTTCAATAAATATTATTGTTGGAGCTTTTTCTATCGCCTCCTTAAACATTTTTGAGATGTTTTTTTCTGTTTCATTCACAAAGTGGCTCTTTAATGTGCCGGGCTTGAAGAACATATAGTTGTAGCCTACCTCTTCTGCAAAATGCTTTGCAAAGAAAGTTTTTCCGCATCTGGGTGGTCCGTAGAGCAGCATGCCATTTGGAATCGACAGGCCGTATTGGGCGTACTTTTCAGGCTCTCGAAGAACGTCGATTACTTCTTCTTGTAAAGTATCTTTTAATTCCTGCATGCCGGCTATTGCTGCAAAGCCGTTGCCTTTTGCCGGCTTGATATGCTCGGTTGTTGTTTCTTCTGAACCTCCGATTTTGACCTTCCTGTTATTATTGGGATGCTCAACTACAATATCTCCTTGTATTGCTCTGATAAATTCGTCAGCAGAAGAAAAACGGTCGGCAACATCGTATGCTAAAGCCGTTTTAATTGTGTTAATCAGTTGCTCATCAAGCTCAAATAATTCAGAATTAGGAATCTCCAATTCCTTTTTTCTTGATTGGTTGAGATAGTCGATCCTTGATTCTGGTTCCACTCTTGACAGGTCAACAAACCATGGCATCCTCCCAAAAAGAAGATGATACATAAGTGCACCAACCGAATACAAGTCGCTCTGAACACTACATGCTCCAGAGAATCTTTCAGGTGCGATATAGAACGGATTGATATTCTCTATCTCTTGTCTCACTAATGGCTGATCCAGGAAACGTGCATTGCCGAAATCAATAAGTTTCACATCCGATAATAATCCTGTGTTCAAATCTTGGAGCACTCCTTCTATGGTCACGTTATTATGTATAATTGGGCGTTCTTGACCATGTAGATAGCTCAAGGCAGAGAGCACGTGAACTGCTATCTCCTTTGTGTCGTAAACACTGAATTCTTTGTTGGCGTTCACGCTTTGAAATAAAGTTTCGCCACCAATATATTCCGTAACCAAATATGCATATTGCTGACCATTGATGATTACAGTACCATCATCAACGTAATTGCAAATGTTATGGTGATTAGAGATTTTGTAAATCTCAATCTCATTTATTTTCCCGTTTTCGTCAATTTGCCAGCGGCCTAATTTCGTAGTGCAAAGAAGTTTGAGGAAGAATTTCTTCCCCGAACTATCTTTGACACGGTATGTTTCGGCATATCTTCCTTCTCTAATAGGAAATATGACTTCGTAATTGGCAATCTGATCAGTTTTTTTGTAGAGCATCACATTATTGTTTGAGCTTATGAAAGAAGCCCTCCGGGCATTGGAGGCAATTCGCTTTCAGGAATCAATTTGATCAAGGCATCCACAACTGGGCGAAGTTTTTCTGCAGTTGGGGCGTTGTTTATCATTTCAAGGCCCTGGTTGATGAGAGATTTTGCCCTGGCAGAATCTTTCCATGAAATGATGTTATATCTTTTGTCCCAGTTGTATATCCAACTGATGAAGTATTCAATGAGGGCTAATTTGTAATCAAATTGACGCATTTGGTCGTAGATATCTTGGCCAAATCTCACATCCTTTTTTAAGATTGCGTCGTTGGCTGTAGCAACCAAATTATCGACGATTGCCTTCGTCTCAGAATCACCATACTTTTTCTGGTCTTCTTGCAGTTCAGAGGCCATGCTCTTCAATTTAGCCTCCATTCTGTCCCAGGCAGAGCCATCCTCGTAATCTTCAATTTCACGAAGCACTTCCTTAAGATGCTGTAATGCTTCCTTTGGCTCAGAACTGTTTTCTATATTCTTTTTCTGATCAGCGAGCTTCGTTTTAAGTAATTGAACGGTATCGTTATTGCCGAGGCCTCTCATTCTTTGTTCTGCTTTGGCAATTTCTGTCTTCACATATTCCTTTGCTTCTTCTGTCGACTGCTTTTTCGATGTGTCAAGTTCTTTTTCTACAGTCACATCCTGTCCAGGGAAGTACACCTTAATTGTCATTCTTTCAGATGAATCAACTTTGATGGTGACATCCACATTGGAATTCTCTGGGATGCTCTCATCTACATCATCTCCTGAGACAGTTACATCAGCTACATATTCTTGATATACTGCTGATTTACCTTGTGAATCGCTTTCTGCCTGATAAATGGGGATTTTAATCACGTCGGCAGATATTCCAGCTCGCAATTCATTATTAGTTTTCAAATCATTGATGACTCCGATTGCGGGAAGTGTTTTGTCTTTTTCAAGTCCTCTTGCTTGCTGGAACACAGCTTTGCGTTTTTCGTCGTTCCATTTTGCGATGCCAATATTGTAAGGCAAAGTGGCGCTGCCCACCTTAGAGCCTTGAATGATGGTTATCTCGTTAGGGAAGCAAGGCAGTTTGTTGCCAAATTGATCATAAGTGTTGATGACGAATGCATTTGATCTGCCTTCGATGAAATTGAGTTCTACAACATTTCCCATGGTGTCGACTTCCACTTTGCCACTAGCCCATGCGTTGTCGGCTCTAACGAATTCGACATTCACTTTTTCTGCTCCAGACTTGATTTTTATGCTGACCCATTCCGATGCCGCCACCGACATAGATTCAAATGTGAGGTCAAAAATCACTTCTTTTTCCTTTTTAACATCATCAAGTTTAACCTCGGCATCAAGTGTTGACGCGTAGAGTGCAGCTCCGGTAGCAACAGCAGTCATTGGGTCTATGCTATCATCTACATTCGGCGTGATTTGCTCTTTCAGCATCTGTTTGATGAGAGGGCAGTTAGTGGGGCCGCCAACAAGAATAAGTTTGTTGAGCTGCTCGCCAATCATGTTGTTCTTGTCGAGCAATCTTTTGCATATATCTACGGCTTTTTGGTAGTATGGGCGCATTATGCTGAAAGCATGCTCTTGTGTAATTGTTAAGTCGAGTTCCAATTCTTCACCCAAGTCGTCTTCGCCAAGGTCTCCAAGATTGGAGATGATATCCTCTTTTTGCTTGAAGGAAAGTTGGTTTCTCACATCTTCTGCATAAGTCTTCATGGCGTCACGCAACAATGTTTTCTTGCTACTGTCGGCCATGATGTCTACGAGCGTGAAGTTTTCTTCCAAATATGGGATGATGGCTTCATCAACGATGGCATAGTCGAGGTTTTTGCCACCAAGATAGTTGTCGCCTTCGGTTGCAAATACTTGCATAATACCATCCTCCACTTTCAACAGCGCGGCATCAAATGTTCCGCCTCCAAAGTCGAACACCATCCAGAATCCATCCTTTTCATTAGAACTCAATCCGTATGCCATACTTGCTGCGATCGGTTCTTGCAGTAGTTCGCAGTGCTCAAATCCGGCGAGTTTTGCAGCTTCAAGCGTAGCCGTTTTTTGGTTGACGGTGAATTTTGCAGGAACAGTGATAACCACCGATTTTATTTCATCGTCGGTGATAAACGATTTCAGTGTTTTCAGAACTTCTGCCGATAGTTCTTCTGAGGAATAATCCCGGCCCATGTGGGAACTGAAGTATTTCTTGTCAGTGCCCATAGTGCGCTTAAATTCCACAAATGCATTGGAGGCTTCTGCCTCCCATGGATGGGTTGCCCTTTTCTTGTCACTTTTCATTGAACGATAGGCGCTTGAGCCTACCACAATACCTTGTTTCCTGTTGAAGAATACACATGATGGCATGGTGTCATCTGTTACTTCAATTTTTTTGATAACAGGAGCACCTTTCTCCATTCTGCAAATTGCAGAATTCGTAGTGCCAAGGTCGATGCCGTAATCTATTTTGTATCTAGCCATAATTCTATATATTTTGGGTAATTGTTATTGTAGCTTTTTGAATCATTGTTCCGCAATAGTTTATCTGAGGCTTGGTGATGAATGTGATAATACGGGACCCTTTAGGAAGAGTTTCATCAATAACAAAATCACCATTGACTCTCATTCCTTCATTGTAATCTTTACCAAGCATGTCAACTATTTCGTAGCCATTCGCAAAGAAGTTTTCTTTTATTCTCTCAACTGCTTTTTGAAGTTGTTTGTATCCTTTGATACTGGCATCCATGCGAGACAGGTTGATTTGTATTCTAACGATTTCATCTGCTACTTTTAGCGCAAGTGTGTGATCCACTTCTGCTGCTGTATTTGCAGAAGAATTTTGTGCATCCATTTGTTTATCCATCAACTCAATCAACTGATTGTCGAGCTTAATCGTTTCTTCGCTTAATTTAGTTTGTGCCTCCTTGATTGTATCAATAGCCGATATATTTGATGAGATTTTTCTCTTTAAGATAAGATATACAAATGCTGCAATAGTAAATGCCAACAAAAGGCCCACTACTCCCAACAATGTTCGAGTTGAGATGGACGAGTTGATTGTTTCTGATGTTGCGGATATTTTTGTGTTTGTTGTGTTGATGCTGTCGCCTAATGCTGTCGCTTTTGCGGACAGATCATTGTGCAATCTCTTGACATCATTGTTTACTGTATCTATTTCCGATTGTGATTTCGCAATATCGGACTTTAAATTGCTGATTTCTTTGGCAAGATGAGAGTTTTCTTTTTCAAGTACTGTTATTTTAGACTCTATTGAATGCATCTTCTTTCCCAAATCCATGTCATTATTTGAGGATGTCGCATTGCAATTGATGATTTGTGTCGCAATAATTACGAAAATGCTGAGTGCCTTCTTCATTTGTTTGTTAGTATTTTAAGATGTGAATAGTAAAATATTTGGAAGGAAATTCTTCTTTCCATGGGTTAATTCTGTTTAGGAAGTTTATCTCTATTTAGGCTTTTCGATGACCTCAATAGGGTGGTATGTTCTGATATTAATCTTTCTTATTCCATAATAATTTCTCGACTTTAGAGTAATTGATTACGATAGCCAATTGCTATGTTGACTTTCGATTGTATTAATTTCCCAAAGTTACAAAAAAAGTAATAACTATTATATAAAAACCGATAATAAATATTAATTATTCGTGTTTTTTTGGATTTTGTGTTTTTAGGGGAGAGTTGTTGGCTGAATATACCTCTGGATGGGAAAGAAAATGCGTGAACAACTGCACGCAAAGAAGACGGACGTAGGAGGCCGCAGCATTCAACGATTAGAAGTCCACGCATATAGCGAGCACCACTAATCTATCAGAATGCTAATGAAAATTTCCTACGTTTTCTTCTTAATGATAGACTAATGAGATTATTTTCCAGCGATGTCTTGTCAATGGGATTGACGGTGCAAATTTACAAAATATATCGATATTGGCGATATGCTATTTTGAAAATTCGGCAATTAAGGTGAAACAAAGCGATTCGGTGAGCGTGTGTTTTTCAAAAAGCTTTTTCATCTTGACGCTGAAAGCGCGATAATTGTTGCCGTAAAAGCAGACCAGTTGATCAATCTTTTTCAGGCGGCCATGGTTGTCAACGACCAGCTCATGAAATGAGTTCGTCAACTCAATTCTTAGGCTTTTGCCGGCTTTCAGCCCCATGAAGTTGTTGCGGGAAAGCGGTATGACGAGTATCCCGTCTTTCAGCCTTGGGAAATGGATCTCTTTCGGGCTTCCGTAGTTCATACCCTCCAGCGAGGAGAAAAGTTCGAAAGAGTCCATAAGGCTGCACAGGTACAATGTAGTGCCGTTCTTTCTGACTTCCCTGCAGCTTGCTATCGAGACAAAGCCGATTTTTCCTCCATAAGGAAGGTGAAGGGGATTGATGTTGCCGAACAAAGCGTGGTTGACGATTTCCTGCCAGGTGTCTGTTGGAATTTCTTCGTCCTTGTCGGGGTGTGTACTTAGGACTTCATAAAGTCCAGGAATTCTTTCGGGGCGCTCGTCGAGTAGGACATGGCGCACAATCCCTGAGCAAGCAAGCGTAGCCCAGGGCTGCTTAATAACGCGAGTTCGGGATAAGCAATACTGCGCTTTTTTAGAAAAAAATAACGAAT
>JAUNCV010000123.1 GCA_030526445.1 Bacteroidales bacterium
CGGTGACTATACCCGAAGGTGTGACAAAAATTGGCGAAGCCGCTTTTGCAGTATGCAAAAATCTGGTATCGGTACATATTCCTGAAAGCGTGGACTCAATAAGACAATATGCTTTTAGTGGATGCAACAGTCTTACAACTATCAATATTCCAAACAATGTGACAATAATCACCCAATGGACTTTTGATTTTTGCAAAAGCCTTGTGTCGATTACCCTTCCTGATTCGGTAACAGAGATTGACAAAGGCGCATTCCGCGAGTGCACAAGCCTCACTTCCATAGACTTGTCTCAAAACCTGAAAAAAATTGGGTCTCATGCTTTTAATAGTTGCAAAGAACTCAAGACAATTAATATTCCTGATAGTGTAACCGACATCGGAGAGTCAGCCTTCGAGGAAAGCGGACTTACTTCAATTGTTTTTTCGAACGGAATGAAATCACTACGTGGTTCAATATGCTACAAGTGTAAAAACCTCACTTCTATAATTCTTCCTCAGAAACTGACAAGTATTGGTGTAGCAGCTTTTCTTGAATGCGAAAATCTTGCCGCCATTGATATTCCTAAAACTGTCAAGAAGATTGCTGATAATGCTTTTAAAGGTTGCAAGAAACTCACCTCGGTAACAATTCCTGCCAAAGTCAACACTGTCGGATTTAAAGCTTTTAGTGAGTGTGAAGAAATGACCACGGTGATATTGGCCTGCGATAATGCGACTTTTGGCTCAAAGGCTTTTTACAGCGATAATATCAAGTCGGTTGTAAACTTATCGCAGAAACCACTTGAGATAAACTATACACCTCAAAAGAAGAATCCAACAGCAGTTGACCTTTTGATGAATCCTGATGATTCTACATTCTCGCAGAAAATAACCGAAGCTACCCTGCATGTACTTCCTGGGACTAAGCAACTGTATAAAGAAGCTGAAGGCTGGAAGAGATTTGCAGAAATTGTAGAAGATGCAGCAGAATTATAAAAAAAGTTGCCTCGATTTTTGAATTTTTTGAAAAGATTAGTATATTATATATAGAAATGCAAAAGGGCAAAATAATCTCATAAAAAAGTTATTACTCATAGCAGCCTAATAAAAAATAAAGTTCAAAAACCTATAGAATATTTATAGTTATGAATGGCGATCAAAGCAGCAATTATGAAAGGCAAATGAATCGTTTGTTTAGAATGAGCGATTTCATGTTTTTTTCCTATGGAAAGTTGAATTTTGTTCCCTCTGGATTTACTTTCAGTTGCATCTGGAATGAAGAGGAAGGTTGCTATGAGTTTTATCCTGTGTGCAAGCAATATGGCGTCGAGACTCATTCGACAGGATTGTGTTCGTGGGACGATATGAGCGATTATACCTCGACCCGAGAAGGTATTACCCCGCAGCTCATAACCCTGGCTTTGGAATATCTGAAAGAGAAGGCTCCTGATATCTATGCAGAGGTGGAGCGCGGCAAAGTGACAGGCATTCAATAACAGGAAAAAATGCTTTTTGAATGAAATCAGCGTTTCTACCCTATAAAGAAGCAAAAACAAATCTTAAAACAAAGAAAAATTATGAATTGGACTTGTGACTTTTCTTCAAGTGTCTTGCCTCGTTCTATTGCAGAAAAGGGACACGAAGATGATCCTTACCGCTTGCAAATGACAAGTGGCTGGTATCCTTTTATCCTCAAATATGTGCGAACTTGCCCATACACCAACGAAAACGATTGTTTGGCACAGACCTACGCAGACACTCAGGAAGAGGCTGTGAGGCTGATGCGTGAAAAACTGATCGAGCTGAAGGTGTTGAAGGAATAATACCCATGGTGTTTTGTCATTCCCTTTCCAAATAATGAGTAGAAATATAAGCTACACTTAAAGCTAAAAAAATGACGAAAGAAATCCTGTTTTTTGATATGGACAATGTGCTGGTGAACTTCAAGTCGGGTATTGAGGCCACGCCGAAAGAGGTATTGGCTCAATACGAAGACGATGGCACCGGCAAGCCTCACTACGACGACATCCCTGGCATCTTCAGTCGCATGCAACCAACTGATGGCGCTGTAGAGGCCGTGAAGAAGCTGAGCGAGAAATACGATGTGTATATTCTCTCAACGGCTCCGTGGGGCAACCCTTCGGCCTGGTGCGACAAACTGGAGTGGGTGAAGAAGCATTTTGACTCGGATGAGAACGAGGATGGCGTATTCTATAAGCGTCTCATTCTCTCTCATCACAAGAACCTATGCAAGCAGCCAGGGGCGTGGCTGGTTGACGATCGACCAAATCATGGAGCATGTGAATTTGGCGACCACTGGCTGCACTTCGGCAAAGATGGCAAATACAAGACCTGGAAGGAGGTTGAGGACTTCTTGCTGAATAGATAAAAAAAGTTGCCCCGATTTTTGAATTTTTAGAAAAGTTTACTATATTATAAATTAAAAAGCAAAACTAATCTAAAAACGCGAAAAAAATGAAGAAAATTGATCCGGCAGAAATTGAGATTGAGAAGTTCTGTGAGGCACACGGCTTTGTGCATCGTAGAGCCTACAGAGGCCTGGCAAGAGGCTTTCGTGAGTATTGGACCTACTACAAGGTCAACGAGAAAGGCGACACTGTGTTCTGCATCGAGCATTATCCATCGGGCTGCTATCCTACAAAGGTAGAGAGCTACATTGGCAAATTCTATGGATGGATTCAGTCGGTAGAACACTTCCAGGATGTGCTTAAAGTGATGAAGATTAAAGAAGAGGATTTAAAACAATCATGACAGAGATAGATATCTATAATGCGAACTGGCCCGAGTTGCTTCGCGAAATGCGAGGCATGAGCCGTAAGGAGTGCAAAGAGAAGTATGGCAAAACCTGGCTGATGCTTTGGGATGGTTTGCATATTGCTCGATATGCCGAACAAGAGGTGGTGATTCGCCTCATGGCCGGTGGTAATGAATACATGCAGCCGGGCGACTCGAAGTGCGGTGTGACTCCCGGCATCGGCTTGGATGTTCCTATTGTGATCGAACACCCGAATGGCAGCTGGTACAGAGGCGGAACCATCCTGGAGATCGATTGGGAAGACGAGACATTCAAGACCGCACAGAGCACATATTCATTTCATGTTGTGAGAAGATGACCCGGTTTTGGACAAAAAAGAATCTCCATGGGCAAAGGGTACTGATTTTTGAACCTGATAAGAAATAATGACAAAAATGAAGAAATTGCTATATATTCATGGCTACAACGGCTCACCTGATGGCGGAAGTTGCCAGAAATTCCGCAAGTACATGCCTGCCGATGAGTGGCAAGTAATTGGCATGGACTACAACCAAGAGGACTGTTCGGTGGCGCTTCAACAGATTCGTGAGACCATAGAGCGTGAGAAGATTGACCTCGTGGTAGGCTCTTCTCTTGGCGGATTCCTTAGCCTGCTCACAACTGGCATCGAGCGTATAGTGATCAACCCTTGCTACTCTCCTTCGGTCGAACTGCCTAAGCTCGGTCCTCACAACGGCCTGCCAGCCCCTTCGCCCAAGATGGTAGCCACTTATGCAGCCTTCGAGCCTCAGCTCAAGACGTTCTCGGAAGAAGAGCGCAAACTCATCACTGGCTATTTTGCTAAAGAAGATGAACTGCTGGGCGATAACTACAAAGAGATCTTCCGAAAGGATATCGGCTCATTCACCGACATCCCTGGCGGGCATCATCTGAGCGAAGAGGCAGTAGATATGATTTGTAAGAATAAGCTTACAAGAAATATCGAATTAGAAGTCTTTTAAAAGATATGATTGCTAAACACTTTAATTACAAATGATTTAAGGTATAAAATTAGATTTTATGTCAAATTGGCTTTTTTATCAGATTGCCATCACCGGCTCACGCGAGGAGGTTGAAGATATGATGCGCATAATGTCTAAGCTCGATCGTGAAGCCTAGCAAGAGTTCGACCTCGAGAAATTCAAAGAGGAGGAATGGGATGTAACACCCCACACGGGTGGTGATGTCAGAAATCTTTGCCAGGAGCTTGGGTACACCGACCAAGAGGTCATCTCTCGACTCGACTGCTTCTGGAATGCACAGGATGTGGATGGTAGATTCCTGCCTGCCGAACCTTATGTCTTGAAGACTGAGCTGGATGGCACTCCATATTTTCTGGTCAATGTATGCTGCAAATGGGGCATTAGCCCAAAACTGCACGAAATCATTGAAAGTCACTATAAGACCGTTAAAGTGTTTTGGCGATACGGAACAGACTCCAACGACGACCAGGAGCGCTTCTTCTTCGAGTCGGAGGAGCAGAACATGTCGGCCGAGCAGTTCGATAGAATCATGAGGGAGCGCACCGATACCCATAATTCTATCATAGATATCCTGAGTGCTGCATGCTGTGGCCGCTCCACCATTATTGATGGTATGCGCTATGTGCTCTTCCCCAATGCCCGAAAGGCTTACGTATGTGTTGACGAACTGTGGAAGGGACATGTGGTTGTACCCTCGTCGGTTACTCACAATGGGACGGAGTATGAGGTCTTGTTTGTGGGCGACCGGTTTGAAGATGAGCTGCATGGAACCTATTCGAAGAAAAGCGAGGAGCTCGAGGGCGTCACTATTCCTTCCTCTGTGCGCCTGATCTTGGAAAGTGCATTCCAGGATGCCATTGGGCTGAAGTCGGTCCGTTTCGAAGGCGATATCGATGCCATTGCCGATGGTGCATTTGCAGGATGCAAAAGTCTGGAAAAAGTGGAGTTCGGCGGCAAAGTGAGCTGCATAGGTTTCGATGCTTTCTATAGAACAGCCATTGAAGATATTGTGATTCCCGATGGAACAGATGTAGATGATAGTGCTTTCAGAGAGACTGCATACGGCAGAAAAAGAGAATCAATAAACTAATAATTTGGGCTTTTAACAAAAATACTATGGCAAACTGGGTACCCGTAACATACGCTGTAACTGGCAAGAAAGAAGAACTTCTCGACTTTGTACAGAAGGTGCACGAAGCAGAGCAGATTGCGCTCAAACGTGATCATGACGATAACTGGAGGACTGCCAATACTGCCGATTTGGCCCCACTGCTGGGCAGCACGCTGAAGTGTGCTGATCTGCGAGGTTATTGGCATTGCGCCGACGAGGAGTGTGACTCTGTGGAATGGAAGACTACGGCCGATGGCGAGGAGTATGTGGAGTGGGAAATCACAAACAAGTCTTGGGAAGAACCAAAAACTCGTGAAATGATCGAGGCTGCCTATACTTCGGTCAAGATCTACTACCAGGCCCCAGCCAAGGATACCAACGACACGGATGAGCGCTATTTCCACCTTGGCCCTAAACCAGTAAACATCGATGGGCTGAACTACTACCTCAACAAAGAAAAGCATGAGGCCAGCCTAAACTTCGACACGATGTGGGACAAGGAGGAGGTGCTCTTCATTCCGGAGAAGGTGACCTGCAATGGCGAGGAGTATGTCGTGACTGCGGTATTTGACAATGAAGTTGATTACCAGTTTGGCGGCAATTCCACCCCTCCGGTCAGGGTGAATGAGGTGTTCTTCCCACAGACGGTGAGGGAAATTTGCGATTTGTGTGGCAACGAAAGTATCCATACCATCCATCTGCCCGATGGCTGCAAACTGGTCAATGCTTTTTCTTGCTTCAGCAAACTGGAAAAGGTGGAATTGGGCAAAGATATGCTGCTGGAAAACAGCATGTGCCAGTGCTTCGAAGGAACACCCTACAAAGAGAGTTTCAAGAATGTGTTTGTGTGCGATGACGTGTTTGTCAATTACGACGAGACGGCAAAGCAGTTGGATAAATGTGACGACAATCCATTCTGCGATTATGACTCTGAGGTGACCTATGCCGAACGAATGGCTGTAGCCCAACCCGATGAAGGTGCAGTGGAGGGGCTGCGTCATCTGAGCCTCTTCGCGAATGTGGTCTTGTTTGCCGAGTATTCTAATAATATCTATTTCAATCATACTGACCAGCATAATGTGCTTCATGACTGGATTGATGAGCATATAGTGGGTGATACTTTTATCGATTTCCCGCTCGTGATAGGCCCTTGGAGTCCTCGTAATAGAACTCCACTATATTATTGCGCCTACTTTGTATGGCGGCATTACCATGGCATGAAAGTGACCTGTTTGGCTACGGATGAGGAATCGGACTTGCTGCCCGACTGGCCAAGCGTGGTGACCTATCTGGAGGAAAGACTAAAAGGTTAAGATCCAATTTAAAAAAGAATTATGGCAAATTACTGTTTTACAAAATATGCAATTGAGGGCAAGAAAGAGATCCTCAACAAAGTGGCTGAAGCCATCAACAGTGGTGACGGATTTATGATGACCGCTTTCGAGAAACTCGGCTTGGAGTTCGACGATAAAGTATATGCGGCCCGTACCGAATGGGAAATTGGT
>JAUNCV010000124.1:0-2657 GCA_030526445.1 Bacteroidales bacterium
TGATAATAGAATAAATCCGCGCAAAGATAGGCATTTCTTTCCAAATGAACAAATTTTAGGACTAAATAGCGCCATTTTTCTCAAAAAACACTAAAAAACCTCCCCATTATTTAATGAGGAGGTGTAGGTACTGGCTGTCTTACTTTGTAATTTTCGGACCTGGATGCCATACAATTTTACTTGCATGAAATAAACACCCAATGAAAAAAATCCATTTTGGAATTATCAACAAGTTCTTTCATTTCTAAATGTTTTTCAATTCTGTAATAGACACAGATAATAAAGACATATCACGCTGCAAAGATGCGTGTTTTTTTTGATTTTTGGGCACTTTGTCCCATAAAATTGTTAAGTTGAGTCACTCTTTTGCTAATTTGTTCCTACTTTTGCTCAAAACCTCAGTAATATAGCAAGGCATTTGCTGCTCTTGATAAATAATTGCATAAGATGAAAAAAGCGATAAAAAATGACATTTTTTCACATTTGTAACAAAATTGTAACATCAAAATAGGGCCAAATCCAAAGAAAAATATTATCTTTGCACCCGATTAACCATCTTATGTATATATGGATACGATAATTAACATTTTCTCTTTGGTTGGCTCTCTGGCTCTGTTTCTCTACGGAATGAAGATTATGAGCGAAGGATTGGAAAAATTTGCAGGCGACAGACTGCGATCAATTCTCGGAGCCATGACAAAGAACAGAATCATGGGTGTACTTACAGGTATTGGTATTACAGCCATGATCCAGTCTTCTTCGGCCACTACGGTGATGGTGGTAAGTTTTGTTAATGCAGGCTTAATGACACTCAGACAAAGTATTGGTGTCATCATGGGTGCAAATATCGGCACAACAGTAACTGCATGGATTATTTCGGCCGTCGGATTCAAAGTAAATATTGCAGCCTTTGCCATTCCATTGCTGGCAATTGGTTTGCCGATGATGTTTTCGAAAAAATCGAAACGCAAGAGCATAGGTGAGTTTGTATTTGGTTTCTCATTCCTCTTCATGGGTCTTTCGTTCTTGCAAGAGGCCGCCACAGCTCTCAATATTGGCGACCTTGTAGCAGGTATGCTGGCTCACGTGCCATGTGACTCGTTCCTGACAATTATTGTCTTTGTCATTGTTGGTGCGCTCGTGACAATGCTTGTGCAGGCTTCGGCTGCAACCATGGCAATCACTTTGATGCTCTTTGGCATGAATATCCCAGGCTTCGGCTTTGAACAGGCTGCAGCTTTGGCTATGGGCCAGAACATCGGTACCACTATTACCGCATTCATTGCTTCGCTTACTGCCAACACACAGGCACGCAGAGCTGCAATGGCTCACATGTTCTTCAATGTTTTTGGCGTGGTAGCTGTGCTGATCGTGTTCTATCCGGTTTGCGACGTTATCAGCTGGTTAGTAACCGATGTGATGGGTGGCGAGAACAATCCACTCTTCAAGCTTTCGGCCTTCCACACTGCATTCAATATCGTCAATACAATTCTCTTGATTGGTTTCGTACCACAGATTGAGAAGTTTGTTTGCCGAGTACTGCCTGAAAAGGACAATGAGGAGCCCGAGAAGCTGCAGTTTATCACTGCTGGTCTGCTCTCGACTGCTGAGCTCTCTCTCCTTCAGGCACGAAAAGAAATCGCCCTTTTTGGTGAACGTTGTCTGAAGCAGTTCCAGTATGTACAGAACATGCACAACATTGAAAAGGACGAGGAATTTGAAAAGATCTTCGATAAAGTGCAGAAATATGAGGGCGTGACCGACAATATGGAGTACGAAATTGCCCACTATCTGCAGGCCGTGAGCGAAGGCCGCCTTTCGGACGATGCAAAACGACAGGTACAACGCATGCTTCGCGAAGTGGATGATCTGGAGAGCATTGGCGACTGCAGCTACAACATTGCACGAACCCTTTCGCGCAAACGCACCAACTGCAAGGCTCATTTCACTGAGGAGCAGCTTGCCAACATCAAGCAGATGGAGGTGCTCGTGGCCGATGCTTTGACCATGATGGTCGATGTACTGAACAAGCCAGAGGGCGAAGGCCACAACATCAGCAAAATATACAAGCAGGAAGAGGAGATTAACAAACTCCGCACTTTCCTTCGCAACGAAAACCTGCAGCAGCTGTCACAAGGCGCTTATGACTATCAGCTGGGTGCCTTCTATATCGATACCATCAATGGTATGGAGAAGCTGGCAGACTATGTGCTGAATGTTGCTGAAAGCAAGGCAAGAAAAACAAGATTTTAAGTTCCTAAAGAAAACTTTATAGTAAGTCCACCTCCGGGTGTTACACATGCAGTGGTTGTTCCTCCATGAGCAGCCACTGCATTTTTTACAATGGCCAAACCAAGACCTGTGCCACCCAACTTTCGAGAACGGCCTTTATCGACACGATAGAACCGCTCAAAAATTCGAGACAGATGCTCGGGAGAAACGCCTACGCCATTGTCGGCAAAAAGGAACTGGCCATTGTTATATTCAATATGAATCTGAGTGGCACCAGTAGCATAGGCAATGGAATTATCGAACAGATTGCGGAAAATGCTGTAAAGAGCCTCCTCGGGCTCCTTGTGCGGAGAGCTCACAATGATGCGCGAAGGCAGGTTTTGCTTGACCACAATGCCTCGCTCCTGCAACTGAAGAGCAACATC
>JAUNCV010000124.1:2699-6390 GCA_030526445.1 Bacteroidales bacterium
ACAATGTCAATGAGCGAGAATTCCTCTTTGCGCACCAAACTACGGTTCTCGGTCTCATCAAACTTAGTGAGCTGAGCCATATCGAGCAGAAGCTTGTTCATGCGCTCACTCTGAGCATAACAACGCTCTAAGAAATGCTGACGCTTTTCTGGATCCATGCCAGGATTGTCAATAATGCTCTCTAAATAGCCATGGATGCTTGCCGCAGGAGTTTTAAGTTCATGGGCAGCATTCTGCGTGAGCTGACGCTTGATTCGCTCCTTCTCCTCCTCCGAATGACGAAGTTTCCAGTAGAGAGTGATGATGGTATGAGAAATATCGCCCAGCTCATCATCGGGCAAGCGTCGCTCAAGTTCATGGTCAAGTTCACGGCCCTCTTCGGCCTTCATAGCAAACTCTCGCAAATAACCAATGTGACGACTGATGCGTCGGGTATTGAAATAAAGAGCCATGCCCAGGAGCAAAACCAAGGCTACGGAGAAATATATAAAAGTATAGTCCGCTTTGAGAGATTCGGTTAATTCGGCAGAGTAAGGCACTGCGGAACGAACCACCAAATTGCCAAAACGCGTGGCGGAATAGAAATAGGTTTCGTGGGTAGATTCGCTGACACGCTTTATATCATAGCCACTGCCATTGCTTAACGCCTCTTGAACCTCATGACGCTGCAAATGATTGGGCAAAGCGTCAAAATTTTCATAATTATTGTCTTCTAATACTCGTCCCTCATCATTGATCACTGTGACACGCATGTTTTCAAAGCCATGCATCTGGGTATAGGACAAGAAAACACTGTCGGACAGCACACCATCTTCGCCCAAAATCTGCATCATCTCATAATTGAACATCTGCAATCGGGAATGAAGGATATCGATCTTGTACTCCTTCTCTCGGCTGTATTGATACACATTGAAACAGATGGCAAATAAAAGGAAAATGCCTCCGATGCTGAAGAACAAGCTGCGCTGAAATGATCGAATATGCATAGTGAATGAAGAATTAGAAGGGGAAGAAGGAGTCAATTACAGAAACTGTAGCCGTAGCCCACACGTGTCTTTATATGCTTGCCATATTGGCCAATCTTCTTGCGGAGACGGGTGATATTAACATCGACAGTTCGGTCAAGAACATAGACATCCTGAGGCCAACAACGCGACAAAAGCTCTTCGCGCGAAAAGACCTTATTGATGTTCTGCAAAAACAGCGACAATAATTCGAACTCTAACTTGGTAAGCTGGACTGGCTGTCCATCTAAAGTTACCTCTTTTGACTCTATGTCGAGACAAAGCGTTTCAAAATTGAAGCATGACAATGAGCCAGAAGAAGACTCTTGTGCCGATTCTGAGGGAACTCTGGCAGCACGGCGTAAAACAGCGGCAACACGGGCCTTGACCTGTTTCATGCTTAATGGCTTGGGGATATAATCATCGGCCCCGAGGTTCAGTCCATTAACAATATCATCCTCACTATCAAGAGCTGTAATAAAGATGATAGGAATATCGGCTGTTTCAGGCTTTTCTTTTACCTTTTTAGCCATTTCGAACCCAGAGATATCGCCCATCATCACATCAAGTAGCATAAGTGAATACTGATGTAGCGGAAGAAGCATCGCCTCTTCTGCCGAATTTGCGGTATCCACATCATATCCTTCTATCTCAAGATTATACTGCAAGATCTCGCATATATCTTGTTCATCATCAACCACCAATATCTTCATAAATACGAATATTTGAATGCGGCAAAGATACAGCTAATATTCCAATATGCCAAAAGAAAGATATTACAAAAACATGACAACTTGCAGAATAAATAAAAAAGTGGAAAAAGCCGAGACTTTTTCCACTATATTGTCATAAAATGAATGCATTACTTTGCATTTGGAAGCTGCAATCCATAACCCTTCTTCTTATCTTCGACAAGCAAAAGGAAAGCAATAATAATTGCAACAACACCAAAACCAGCAAAGATTGTCATAGATTCGGTATAGTCAATAACACCTGATGCATCCGTGTTATTCTGATTTACTTGACCAATCCACATAGGTACCATCGACAAGCCAATATTCTGAATGTAGAAAATGACAGCGTAGGCAGTACCGAGAAGCTTCATTGGAATAATCTTTGGCACTGAAGGCCACATAGCCGATGGAACAAGACCAAAAGCAATGCCAAGAACAATCATCACTGCAATGGCAAGTGCAATATTGCCCATAGGAAGAGCAAATGTAATATGAACAATGGTCAAAAGAATAGAACCAATAATCATAAGTGTTGCACCCTTACCATGCTTGTCGTAAATTCCGCCAAAGAAAGGTGTCAAGAAAATGGTACCAAATGGAAGCATAGCAGGAATAAGACCTGCAAGTTCTGGATCAACACCATATTTGAACACCATAAGTTTGGTAGCAAACTTGAGGAATGGGAAAACGCCAGCATAGAACATCAAACAAAGGAAGGTAATATACCAGAAACCCTTGTTGGTGAAAAGGATTGCAAGATCACTGAACTTGAAGCCCTCTTCCTCCTCGGTCGATACAGAAGCAGCCGATGCATCGAGCTTCTTGTCCATAACATTGTAGACAAGGAACGAAATCATGCCGATGCAAAGACAA
The DNA here is from genome assembly GCA_030526445.1 of Bacteroidales bacterium. GTDB lineage: Bacteria > Bacteroidota > Bacteroidia > Bacteroidales > UBA3663 > Liminaster. The sequence goes on from JAUNCV010000124.1 coordinate 5,311, forward strand.
GCAGCACCAAGGCCAACTGATGCATTCACGCCGCCAAGCATTTTGGCCACTGGAAGTGCTGCACCAAGTGCAACAGCTGTACCAATACGAGCCAAAGCAACCTGAAGTCCCATGGCAAGCGCCAACTCATGGCCAGTAAACCATTTTACAATGACCTTACTTACAGTAATACCAGCAATTTCTGCACCAACGCCATAGATAGCAAAACCCAAACCAGCATAAGCAACTTGAGCCTGAACATCACCGCCAAAAGGCACCCAAATGGTTGAATCGCCAAAATCATTGGCAACAGACCACCATTTCAGAACAGCACCACCAAACATCAAAGCAGTTGAGAGCAGACCTGTAAAACGAATGCCAAATTTGTCAAGGATAATGCCTCCAAAGAAGAGGAGCAAAAGATAAACATTCATCAGACCATAAGCACCGGAGAACCATCCATACTCCGAAGAGGTCCATCCAAGTCCCATACCATTCTCACTACCCTTAGCCGCAGTAAGAAGTGGCTCAAGTGGTGACATTACGTCTGTGAAAAAATAGGCGAACATCATAGTTACAGACACAATGATCAAAGCGGTCCATCGTGCTGTCTTTGAATCGTTCAGTTTCTGTCGAATAGCTTCAGTTGACATGTTGAAAAATTTGTATTATATTATGAAAAAAGCCTCGAGATGAATCATCCCGAGGCTTAATTTAAGGTTGTACTTCAACTTGAAAAAAGTTGAAACTACCTGTAAGGTGGCCGCTTCCTACTCTCCCGCGTTGGCAGTACCATCGGCGATGCAAGGTTTAACTTCTCAGTTCGGAATGGGATGAGGTGGAGCCCTTGCGCTATAACGGCCTTAGTTTCGATTGTAAACTCGATTCTGAAAATCTTTCGATATCATTATCATGTTTACATCTATGTTGCCGTACCAGGGCTCGAACCCAGACTAAGAGAACCAGAATCTCGCGTGCTACCATTACACCATACGGCAATTTAGACATATTGAAAATTTTAAGAGTAAAGTCTCTATAGCCTCTATATTTCTATAGTGTCTATTTTTCAAAAGAAGTTCTCGGGTGATTAGTACTACTCGA
>JAUNCV010000125.1 GCA_030526445.1 Bacteroidales bacterium
GTACCGACACCGATCGTATAAAGACGAATGCCCAACGCTTGAGCAACCGATGCTGCATCATTAGGCGAGACATCACCCGCATTGTTCGAACCATCGGTCAGCAAAATGATAACTTTGCTCTTTGCCTCACCATGGCGAATTCGATTTATTGCAGTTACCAAACCATTACCGATAGCAGTTGCAGAACCGTCAACAATTTCAAATTTGAGGCCATGAATCATGTTCGCTAAAACAGCATGATCGCTCGTCATTGGACAAAGAGTATAGCTCTCCTTTCCAAATACCACCATACCGATATTATCGTTTGCTCTGCCATTGACAAAGCTTGACGCCACCTCTTTGGCTGCTTCCAAACGGTTAGGTTTGAGATCGTTCAGTTCCATCGATCCCGAAACATCAAGACTGATGACAATATCTATTCCTTCTGTGTTGCTTTGGCTCCAGCTATCGTTACTTTGTGGACGAGCCATTACGATAACCATCAGTATAAAGGAACACACCAAAAAGGCAAAATTCAAGTGAATAAGATATTCTTTCCACGATCGAGGCAGCTGCGCAAACGGACTTGTGCTTGGCATCTGCAAAGTAGCATGCGACTTCTTGAGTTTCCAGATATAGAAACCCACAATAGGCACAAGCAAAATCAGCAGAAACAAATATCCCGGATTGGCAAATGTCATAAATATTTTTAGTTATTATTTTCTTCTGAAGAAGATTCACCCTCTTTCTTCTCGACAATTATCTCTTTGGTTTGTTCTACAAAGAGACGAGAATTATAGAATGAAATCTGATTCTCTTCGGCCGAAGGTTCATATTTTGCGAACTTCACATAATCAGCCATCTTAAGCACATCGCGCAGATTGTTGAATGAAGACTTCTGCTGAATCTGAAGTTCCACAAGTTCTTGCATGATTTCATCGGAGGTTGACTCCATCGCTTGTACCTGATATCGACGTTCAATGTAGCGACGCAGGATGTCGGTCAATTCAGTATGATATTCCTTAAATCGACCACCCTCCCACAAGTGCTTCTGCTCCAAATCGAGCAAAGCATGCATAGCCACTTCGTGCGCAGGCAAAAGCACTTCGGGTTTCTTTTCTTCAACAAGTGCATCCCCTTTTTTATATCTTTTATACAGATAGTACGCCAGCCAGCCTACCAAAGCAGCCAACGCCAAGGCAATCAACACATATACAACCCAGCGAAGATAGTCCCAAAGTACGAATGGAGGATCGAGAATCTCCTTCAGTCCCATCATTCCTTGCGGATCGTCAGCAATCGATTCAAACGGATGGTCACAATTGAGGGCAACAACATCACTATAGAGAGTATCCTTACCATCTATTACAAATGGGATGGCTCGAATCACCATAGCAGCACTATCAAAGGCTAAGACTTGCAAGTTTTGCGCCAAAGTAATCTGACCTTCCGTTGACGAAAGAGTATCAATTTCGAAATTGGTATCGGGACCAAATTCGAGCAAATAACTCTTATCCGGCTGCTCCATATCTACTGCCGCAACACCTCCTTGACGATGCAATCTCGGCCACTCTACCTTAGCATCTTTAGGCACAGTGAGTTCCAGATGCAGCACACGTGGCATACCCACCATAACATAAGGTGTATCGATAGTAGCAGTCACCTCGCCAATGGCAGCCTTAGCCGACACGAACAAAGTCAGAATAACGGATAATATTAGAATGAATTTCTTCATCATACTCTCTTCTTGAAAAGGGTGAGCAACTTAGGCACAAAATCCTCGTCAGCTGAAACAGAGATGCTGTCTACCTTGCTGTGCAAAAAAGCTTGCTGCATTTTCTGTTGCATCTGCTGCCACCACTGAGCATAGGCATCTCGCACACGACGAGATGAGGTATCAACCCATTGTTCTGCACCTGTCTCCGCATCGCGAACACGCATTAAACCCACATCTGGCAGTTCGCATTCGCGCTGATCATAGACCTGAATTGCCACCAAGTCATGCTTGGTACTTGCTATGGTCAGGCTCTGCTGATAGTCCGATGCATCACAGAAATCGCTGATAAGAAAAGTAGTGCAACGCTTCTTCTGCGCATTGCTCACATATTGAATTGCTTTCTTCAAGTCGGTTCCTCGCTGCACAGGTTCAAACTGAAGCATTTCAGCAATAATTGCCAACACATGCTTCTTGCCCTTTTGAGGTGGAATATATCGCTCTATGCGATCGCTAAAGAACACTACACCCACCTTATCATTGTTCGAGATACTACTAAAAGCCAAAGTCGCAGCAATCTGCGTGATTTGCTCTTGCTTAGTCTGAGTTCGCGTTCCGAATTCTCGGCTTCCACTCACATCAATCAGCAACATGATGGTGAGTTCGCGTTCCTCTTCAAAAACCTTGATATGTGCCTTATTCTGTCGCGCAGTTACATTCCAGTCGATATCACGTATATCGTCTCCATATTGGTACTCTCGTACCTCAGCAAACGACATACCATGTCCCTTGAATGCCGTTTTGTAACTTCCCGCGAAGACATTGGCACTCAAGCCTCTCGACTTGATTTCAATCTGTCGAACCTTCTTGATTAATTCAGATGTTTCCAACCTTTATAGTTGTTTTTTGTTTACGCATTAAGGTACTTCTACTTTATTCAAAATCTCTGCAATTACCTCCTCAGTCGTGAGATTATTGGCCTCTGCCTCATACGAAAGTCCAATACGATGACGAAGCACATCAGGACAAATTGCACGCACATCTTCAGGAATTACATAACCACGATGTTTCAAGAAGGCATAGGCACGAGCTGCCAAAGCGAGGTTGATAGAGGCACGAGGCGATGCACCACAAGCAATCATATCCTTCATGTTCTCCATACCGTAGGTCTCAGGATAGCGAGTGGCAAAGACGATGTCAACGATATAGCGCTGGATCTTTTCGTCAATATATACCTGCTTAACAACCTTACGTGCATCAAGCACCTCCTCCACAGTCATCACAGGCTTCACCTCACTCTTGAAGCCAGCCAAATGATTTGCCACAATGAGCTTCTCCTCCTCTTTCTTTGGATAGTCAATCTTCACTTTGAGCATGAATCGGTCACACTGAGCCTCTGGCAATGGGTAGGTACCCTCCTGTTCGATAGGGTTCTGTGTAGCCATCACAAGGAAGGGTTTATCGAGCGAGAATGTTTCCGAACCAATAGTAACCTGACGTTCCTGCATAGCCTCAAGCAAAGCTGACTGCACCTTAGCAGGAGCACGGTTAATCTCATCAGCCAGTACAAAGTTTGCAAAAATAGGGCCTTTCTTCACAGAGAACTGCTCAGACTTCTGGCTATATACCATAGTACCGATTACATCTGCAGGCAAAAGGTCGGGAGTGAACTGAATACGGCTATACTTAGCATCAATGAGTTGTGAAAGGGTCTTGATAGCAAGGGTCTTTGCCAAACCAGGGACACCTTCAAGCAGAATATGTCCATCGGCCAATAAGCCAATAAGCAAGGATTCCACCAAATGCTTCTGACCTACAATGACCTGATCCATTCCCTGGGTCAGAATATTGATGAACGCACTCTTGCTTTCAATAAGGTCATTCAATTCTCGAATATCTACTCTTTCCATTATGTTATTTATCTTTTATTTCCTCAATGCTCGAGGTCTTGGTGATCTTTAATGAATTTCGTTAATATCAAATGGGGTTGGCTGATAAACATAGTAGTTCAGCCAGTTGGCAAACAACAGATTGGCAGTTGATCGCCAACGAACAATAATTTCCTGATTAGGATCGTCGTCCTTGTAGTAGTTGGCCGGCGGCTGTATCGGCAGTCCCTTCGCCAAATCGCGACGATATTCGGTATCGAGCGTATCGGGTGCATACTCCGAGTGGCCGGTTAGGAAAATCTCGCGTCCCTCACGTGCCATCACCATATAGACACCGCTCTCCCAGCTCTCGGCCATGATCTTCAAGGCCGGATGCTTTGCGATATCCTCCGCTCTCACCTCACTATGGCGACTCTGTGGCATATAGAAGACATCGTCGAAACCGCGGAAGATGGGTGCCTTCGGGTCGAGGCTATGGTGCTTGAACACGCCGAACATCTTCTGATCGAGCTGATACTTGGGCACACCATAGAAGTGGTAGAGTGCTGCCTGTGCTGCCCAACAGATGTACATCGTCGAGGTGACATGGGTGCGGGCCCAGTCAAAGATATGTTCGATCCACGACCAGTAGTGCACATCCTCAAACTGCAGATGTTCGAGTGGAGCACCAGTGATGATCAAGCCATCGAACTTTTGGTCTTGCAGCTCTTCAAAAGAAGTATAAAATTGCTCCATATGAAGTGCTGAAGTATTTTTAGACTCGTGATTAGGCACCTTAATAAAGGTGATATCAAGCTGCAACGGTGTATTTGACAGCAGGCGAATAAGATCGGTCTCTGTGCGCTCCTTCACAGGCATAAGATTCAAAATACCAATGCGAAGCGGACGAATATCCTGCGAGTTGGCGCGCTCAGAATCCATCACAAAGATGTTTTCCTGCTTCAAAGCCTCAACAGCAGGCAAATTTGAAGGAATTTTTACCGGCATAATATTATTTATTCAACACAACAAGATACTTTGATAAAGACCAGAACGCAACAGGATCAAGAATACGCAAAGTCACTTGCTTATCAGCATCTTTAACCAATTCATAAGAACTTTCGGGTGCTGAAGAGAGAATACGAGGATTACCACTTCCCAACTGGATCTCGGTCACCTCTCTAATATCAATCTGAGTAAAAACAGAAGTATTAAAACCTTTTGAAGTAATGCGTTTTTTGTTAAAAAGGCCACCTTCAATAATACCCATTTCTTTCAGTTCTTTCTTGCTTCCAACAATATAGAAACCGGTATTAATCATTTTATCCTGATTATCGATCAGAGCCTTCTGAACTTCCGAAGTTGCAGTTTGTTCTGCAAGAGCCTCCTGTGTTTCATTCAATGTAGCACTGAGCTGGCCAATTTGAGCGCTTTGGGTTGCTACAGTATTCTCAAGATTAACAATATTATCCTGAAAAGCAGCAATCTCTTCTCTCATTCGCTTCACACACTTCTGAAGCTCCTTATTTTCGCCCAAGACGTTCTTATACTTCTTCTGCAAAGATTCTAATTCGTCCTCTTTTACTTTGATTCGCTGCTTAACAGTCTCAAGCTGCTCCATCAAACGCTTACGACGGCCCATCAAAGTCTCATCATTACTGCTGAGAGAAAGTTGTCCATTGACTTCGTCCAACTGTGCCGTTACATCGTTAAGTGTCGAAACCAACTCTGCCAAATCATTGTTCTGGCGAAGCACTATTGTCATAAGAGAATCATTCTGCGACTGACTCTCTGTCAACTGCTGCTTGGTCTTGCTATCTGTGCAACTTGCATAAATAGCAATGCAGACACATGCTGCAAACAAATAAAGTATTCGTTTCATAATGTTATTTATTTCGTTATTATTCTTCTTCAGCCGAATTTTCAGCCAAATGTTTATACTTATTTCCTTTGACCTTCTTTTCTGGTTCAGGAGCACCACCCACCAAAAGAACTATTTCACCTTTAGGCTCTACTTCTGTGAAATACTCTATGAGTTCTGCTAAAGAACCATGGCGTGTTTCTGAAAACTTTTTAGAAATTTCTCTTGCTACTGCAGCTGGACGTTCCTCTCCGAAATACGAAGCCAACTGCTGAAGAGTCTTTACCAACCGATAGGGAGATTCGTAAAAAATCAATGTTCGAGGCTCTGTTGAAAGCGTCTTGATTCGGGTTTCTCTACCTTTCTTCTGTGGCAAGAATCCCTCGAAACAAAATTTTTCGTTGGGCAATCCGCTTTGAACCAAAGCGGGCACAAATGCAGTTGCTCCGGGCAAACACTCAACTTCAATTCCTCGGCGAACGCACTCACGCACAAGCATAAATCCTGGGTCACTGATACCTGGGGTTCCTGCATCACTCACCAATGCCACTGTTGTTCCACTCGCTATCCGTTCAGCCATAGTTTCACAAGTCTGATGCTCGTTCCATTTATGATGGCTCTGCATTGGAGTATGAATATCGTAGTGCTGCATCAGCACAGCACTGGTACGAGTATCTTCGGCCAATATCAAATCGACTTCTTTGAGTACGCGAATGGCTCGAAAAGTCATATCTTCAAGATTACCTACAGGTGTAGGCACAACATAAAGTTTCATTTCTCTTACGCAACTTTTTTCGTTACTGTAAATATCTTCGATATTTTTGCGTGCAAAGATAATAATTTTTTAGGAAAGTTGTATCACTTTGGTCTTACGGAATGAGAAATAATAACATTTTTTCAATGTTTTTACGCAAAGAAGCCGTCTCCATTTTAGGATTATTAAC
>JAUNCV010000126.1 GCA_030526445.1 Bacteroidales bacterium
GCGGTATTGCAGCCATGGCTTATACCTGGATTGTTGATGGCAAGCCTTCGCTCTCAATGGTTTGCAACGGCGTGCTTGCCGGCTTGGTAGGTATTACCGCAGGTTGCGACTGCGTGAGCATTGGTTCGGCAGCACTGATCGGCATCATTGTTTCGATTGTGATGTGTATGTCGGTAAGCTTTATTGATAAGAAGCTTAAGATTGATGATCCTGTAGGTGCTGTTTCAGTGCACGGCGTGGGCGGTTTGCTCGGTACCATTCTCACCGGTTTGTTGTGCGACCCATCGATTGATGGTGTAGAGGCAACTGTTGGCGTACAGACTCTCGGTGCTGTAACTGTAGCAGTCTTTGCATTCGTTGCTGGTATGATCATCTTCAACGCAATCAAGTACACTCACGGCCTCCGTTGCGACAAGCGCATTGAGGAAGAGGGTCTTGATGTTTACGAGCACGGTGAGTCTTGCTATAACTAAGCCCCTGATCCCTTCCCCTAAACACGGGGAAGGGAGAATATAAAAAAAAGAAAGAAAAGTAAACCACGATTGTTTTATCAATAAATGTCTTGTCTTATGAAAGGTTTTAAAAGTATTTTAGTTGCTGGTCTGAGTGTTGCATCTATGTCATCGGTTTTTGCACAGGACAAAGTAGAGGGTTCGATGAGTGTTGACTTGGTAAGCCAGTATGTGTGGCGTGGTATTAACTGTGGCGATGCAGCCATTCAGCCAGGTCTCGGCATTAGCTGGAAGGGTCTTTCGCTCGGCGCATGGGGCAGCGTAGGTCTTGCTTCGGCCGACGATGTTAAAGAGTTTGACCTGACACTGGGTTATAGCGTAGGCGGATTTAACATTGGCGTGACCGACTACTGGTTTAGCGCCGGTCTTGACGAGCTGGGTCGCTACTTCAAGTATGACGCACACAGCACCAACCACATCTATGAAGCCAACGTGGGTTATGATTTCGGTCCGGTAGCCGTGCAGTGGTACACCAACATTGCTGGCAACGATGGCTGGAACGCAGATGGTGACCGCGCATACTCATCGTTCGTTCAGTTCTCGGCTCCATTTGAGTTTATGACCTGCAACTGGGATGCAACCGTAGGCATTGTGCCTTATGAGACCAGTTTCTATGGTGCATCGGGTTTTGCAGTAACAGAGTTGGGCCTCAAGGCAACCAAAGAGTTCCAGGTATCGGACAAGATCACCATTCCGCTCTATGTGGGTATTTCGGCCAACCCTTGTTTGCAGGATTGCAACTTCTATGCAGGTGTAGCTTTTACTCCAAATTTCTGATATGAATATTCCCTTTTAAAGTGTCATCCTGAGCTTGCCGAAGGATCCATAACAATTAGCAAAACGATACAGATGCTTCGACTTCTCTCAGCATGACACCGATTGGGGCTATTGTTTTTTTTTATGATAAAATTCACAAAAATGCACGGCGCTGGCAATGATTACATTTATGTATATACGCCAGAGTGCCCGATAGAAAATCCTTCTGAAGTGAGTGTGGCCTTGAGCCGCCCTCACTTTGGCATTGGCAGCGACGGCCTCATCCTGATTGGTAAGAGCGATGTGGCCGACTTTTCGATGCATATTTATAACAACGACGGCAGCGAAGCCATGATGTGTGGCAACGGAACACGCTGCGTGGGTAAGTATGTGTATGACCATCAGCTCACACAGAAGACAACCGTTACGCTCGAAACCCTTTCGGGCATCAAGACCATTCAGCTTCATCTGGGAGCCGATGGCAAGGTAGCTTCGGCCACCGTAGATATGGGCGAACCTCAGCTGGAGGTGGCCAGTCAGTTTGCGCAGCATAATGCCATTCCTGTAGGTGAGCATGTTTATAGAGTAGGCGGTACCGATGGTTTTGAGGGTACTTTCGTCTCTATGGGCAATCCTCACTTTGTTGTTTTTGTACCCGAAGTGATGGACCTCGACATTGCCAAGCTGGGCAAACAGCTGGAGTTCGACCCAGCCTTTCCACAGCGTTGCAACATAGAATTTGTGACACAGCGCGAAGATGGAACCCTGAGAATGCGCGTCTGGGAACGAGGCAGCGGAATAACCCTGGCTTGCGGTACCGGCGCTTGTGCCACCGCCGTGGCAGCCATGCTCACCGGCAGAGCACAGCATGAGGCCAACGTGGAAATGGATGGCGGAACGCTGCACATTGAGTGGCGCAACGATAACCACATCTATATGACCGGACCGGCAGCCACAAGTTTTGAAGGAACTTGTGAAGATGTGAAGATTTGAAAAACTTAAGTTAATGAAAAAGTTCAAATAACATTTTATCAATAATATATCAATGGATCCCTTAAAACATGAATGTGGCATTGCGATGGTGCGTTTGCGCAAGCCGCTCGACTATTATGAAAAGAAATATGGCACCAAGCGATTTGGCCTCGAAAAACTCTATCTGATGATGGAGAAACAGCACAATCGCGGACAAGAGGGTGCCGGTTTGGCCTGCGTGAAGCTGGACCAGACACCAGGACATGAATACATGTATCGCGAAAAAGCCGAAGGAAAAGATGCCATCACCAAGGTCTTTGCTTCGGTATATAAACAGATTGCAAACCCTGTGGCCGACGAACCCGATGCACCAGTGCCTTATATGGGCGAACTCTATATGGGACATTTGCGTTACAGCACCACAGGCAAGGGCGGACTGAAATATGTGCACCCATTCCTGCGCCGTAACAACTGGAAGGCCAAGAACCTCTGCCTTTGCGGCAACTTTAACATGACCAACATCAGCGAGGTTTTTGACTTTCTGACCTCACAGGGACAGTATCCTCGCATCTACTCAGACTCTTATATTCTGCTCGAACTCATGGGCCATCGTCTTGACCGAGAGGTGGAACGCCTCTTTGCCGAAGCACAGGCACAGGGACTGAGCGGTTTAGATATAACCCATTACATTGACAGCCACGTAAATACGGCAAATGTATTGCGCACAACCATGCCACACTTCGACGGCGGATATGTGATGTGCGGCCTCACCGGTAGCGGCGAATTTTTCACCATGCGCGACCCCGCAGGCATTCGTCCAGCATTCTATTATATTGATGACGAAGTGATTGCCGTGGCCAGCGAGCGACCTGTGTTGCAGACAACCTTCTCGATCGACGCCAACGAAATTAACGAACTCACCCCGGGCAAAGCCCTGATGGTGAATGCGGCGGGCGAAATCAACTTCGAACAAATCATTGTACCAGCGCCTTATTCGGCCTGCTCGTTTGAAAGAATCTACTTCAGCCGCGGCAATGACAGCGATATTCATAAAGAGAGAAAAAGACTTGGTTTCCAGCTGCGTGACGAGATTTTACGAAGCATAGACTGTGACATTGAGCATTCGGTCTTCTCCTATATTCCGAACACAGCCGAGGTGGCTTATCACGGCATGATGGATGGCATCAGACAGCATTGTGTGGAGCGTGGATTGCCCCTCTCGCTGGTGCGCGCCGAGAAAGTGGTGTGGAAAGACATTAAGCTTCGCACCTTCATCACCGAAGGTAACAGCCGCAACAACCTTGCAGCCCATGTGTATGATGTGACATTCGGCACCGTAGAGCCCGGGGTTGACAATCTGGTGGTGATTGACGACTCGATAGTGCGCGGCACAACGCTGCGCGAGAGCATCATCAAGATTCTTGACCGACTGCATCCGCGAAAGATTGTCATTGTGAGCTCAGCGCCACAGATCCGCTATCCCGATTTCTATGGCATTGACATGAGCCGCATAGGCGAGTTTATTGCATTCCAGGCAGCCGTAGCATTGATCAAGGAAAAAGGCATGCAGGCCATTCTCACCGAAGTTTATGAGGCTTGTAAGCGTGGAGAAGAGGGCAACCCAGTGCGTAAGATCTATGAATCATTTTCGGCCCAGGAGATTAATGAAAAAATGGTGGAACTGCTTCGACCAGAAGATGTTAGCACACCTATTCAGCTCATTTTCCAGAGTCTGGATGGTTTGCACGAAGCCATTCCTTCGCATCCGGGCGACTGGTATTTCTCGGGCCATTATCCCACCAAGGGCGGTGAGCGCCTTTGCAAGGAATCGTATATGAATTGGTTCGAACAGCAAACCCTTTAATCTTTCACTAACTCCTAATTCCTAACTCCTAACTTTTATGACAAGATATATTTTCGTAACCGGAGGCGTAGTTTCCTCATTGGGCAAAGGCATTATTTCGTCGAGCATTGGCAAACTGCTGCAGGCTCGCGGCTACAATATTACGATTCAGAAGTTCGACCCATATATTAATATTGACCCGGGCACACTCAACCCTTATGAGCATGGTGAGTGTTATGTCACTGTCGATGGCATGGAGACCGACCTTGATCTGGGTCACTATGAGCGTTTTACAGGCATCAGAACCACACGCCGCAATTCGGTCACCACGGGCCGAATTTACAAAACCGTCATTGACCGCGAGCGCCGTGGCGACTATTTGGGCAAGACCATTCAGGTGGTGCCTCACATCACCGACGAGATTAAGCGCCGCATGCTTCGTGTTGACGACGAGCAGTTTGACTTTGTCATCACCGAGATTGGCGGCACTATTGGCGACATTGAGAGCGCACCTTTTCTCGAGGCCATTCGCCAGTTGCGCTGGGAACTTGGCAAGAATGCCGTGAGCGTGCACCTCACATACGTGCCATATCTCAAGGCGGCCGACGAGCTCAAGACCAAGCCAACACAGCATTCGGTCAAAGAGATGCAGGGCATGGGCATTCAGCCCGATGTGCTGGTGCTCAGAACCGAGAAGCATCTGAGCGATGGCATGCGACAGAAGGTGGCATCGTTCTGTAACGTAGATCTGGAGTGTGTGGTGCAGAGCGAGGATATGCCAAGCATTTATGATGTGCCCGTGAGCATGCAGAATCAGGGACTGGATGCAGCCATACTCCGCAAATTCGGCATTCCGGTAGGCGAGAAGCCCGCTATGAGCGGTTGGCACGCATTCCTCGAACACCAGCGCAACGCACAGCGTGAAGTGCATGTGGGCCTTGTGGGCAAATATGACTTGCAGGATGCCTATAAGAGTATTCGCGAAAGCCTTAATCTGGCTGGTATCTACAACGAAGTGAAGGTGAAGATGCACTTCATTAACAGCGAGGAGATTACCAAAGAAAATGTGGGCGAGAAACTAGCTGGTATGGCAGGCATCATGATTTGTCCGGGCTTTGGCACACGCGGCATTGAGGGCAAGATTATTGCAGCCGAGTACACCAGAACTCACGATATTCCAACCTTCGGCATTTGTCTGGGTATGCAGATGATGGTTATTGAATTTGCCCGCAACGTGCTGGGTTATGCCGATGCCAACAGCCGCGAGATGGACAGCGAAACTCCGCACAATGTTATTGACATCATGGAGAGCCAGAAGAACCTCACCGAGATGGGCGGAACCATGCGACTGGGCGCTTACAAGTGCCTTTTGACCGAAGGCAGCCGAGTGAAAGCCATTTATGGCAGCGAGGAGATTTCGGAGCGCCACCGTCACCGCTACGAATTTAATAATGAGTTTATGGCTCAGTATGAGGAGAATGGAATGCTTTGTGTGGGTAAGAACCCAGAGTCGAATCTTGTTGAGATTGTTGAGATTCCTGGATTGAAGTGGTATATTGGTACACAGTTCCACCCAGAGTATTCGAGCACCGTGCTCACTCCACATCCTCTGTTTATGGATTTTATCAAAACTATTAAGTAACAGAACTTTCGGGTAATAGTATAAAGCTATTACCCAAAAGTATAAAAAATATCAAGTAATTGTATCATCATGGCACAAGTTAACGAAAACTTCCTGAAGCTGAAGGCTTCCTATCTTTTTTCAGAAATTGCACATAAAGTAGCTGATTATAAGCAGCAGAACCCCGAGGCAGACATTATTCGTCTGGGCATTGGCGATGTGACCCAGCCTCTTTGTCCGGCAGTTATTTCGGCCATGCACAAAGCGGTTGACGAAATGGCTTCGGCCAGCACCTTCCGTGGCTATGGTCCGGAGCACGGCTACGACTTTTTGCAGAAAGCCATCATTGAGAACGACTTCCAGCCACGCGGCATTCAGCTCGAGCTTGACGAGGTCTTCATCAACGACGGCGCAAAGAGCGACACCGGCAACATTGGCGACATTCTCGGCATTGACAACCGCCTCTGCATGACCGATCCTATTTATCCGGTTTATGTGGACAGCAACCGCATGGCAGGCCGTGACGACATTGTTTTCGCACCCTGCAATGCAGCCAACAATTTCGTGCCAGAACTCCCTATC
>JAUNCV010000127.1:0-2288 GCA_030526445.1 Bacteroidales bacterium
CCATCGAAACAACCAATGGCTTCTTCTCTTTGAGGTCGGCCAAAGCCTTCCAGATCTGTTCTGATGCAAAAGCACTACCGCCAGGAGAATTCACACGGAAAACTACGGCTTTCACTGCATCGTCTTCAGCAATGGCACGAATCTCCTTGATGGTGGCACCTGGATAAATGCCGCCCTCATCGAGCGAGGTGCTGCTCTGTCCATCATCGTTAATCTCGCCCGAAGCATAGAGAACGGCAATCTTCTTGGCCTCATCCTGCGGGAAGTATGTGTCATAACCGCTTTCCACAAGGTCTTTGGCCGAAATGCCCTTCAGCTTGCTCTTGCCGGTCTTCTCAAGGATGATTTTCTCTACATCGCTCTTGTAAAGCATGCCATCAACCAAACCGGTCTGAGCCAGTTCGTCATCCTTCATATAGCTCACAGCCTCATTGGCCAAAGCATTGATTTTGTCAACATCCATGCCACGAGACTCTGCAATGTCGCTTGCCATCTGATTCCAGATACTCTGCAAGTAGGTCATTGTCTGCAAACGATTGGCCTCTGACATGTGCTCAATCATATAAGGTTCAACTGCACTCTTAAAGGTTCCGACACGGAAAATCTGCATGTCGATACCCATCTTATCGAGCAAAGCCTTTGGATAAGGAAGCACAGAGGTCAGACCATCGAGCGAAACAGAGCCGATGGTGTTTACATAAACGCTGTTTGCTACCGAAGCCAGATAATACTGGCCCAAAGAGTAGCTGTCGTTATAAGAGATGATCCACTTACCACTGCTGCGGAAATCGGCCAAGGCATCGCGCAATGCCTCAACGGTAGCCGGAGAGGCTGCCATACCGTCAGTGTTCAGATAAATGCCAACAATATTATCGTCCTGCTTGGCAATGGCAATCGCATTCAGATAGCCACGCAAAGAGAGCGGATTACCATCTTCGCCCATAAGTGCGGCAAAAGGAGACTCAACAGGAATCTCGGTCACCTCACTATTGATTTTGAGGAACATCACATCGCCAGGAGCCGATGTTGCAACCTCTTTCTGAGAAGAGGCCAAAGAACCTACCACTGCACATGTAAACAAACACGCGCAACAAATCATGGTGGCAAACAGGCCGACCATTACGGCCACTACCATCTTCACAAAAGCTTTCATATTTTCTACTTGTTTGTGTTGTTAATGTTCTGTACTTCTCTTTTGCACTCTGCCAAAGGAAGTCTTACAAAATCACGCTCTTCTATGAGTGGGTGCGGCAATGTAAGTCTTTCGTTGTCGATGCTCTCTCCGTCATATTCCAACAGGTCAATATCAATGATTCGGTCAGTATATGACTCTCCGGGCTTGTGCTTGTGGGTTCGTCCCATATCACGTTCTATCTGCTGAGTGACATCAAGCATCTGCATAGGCTCGAAGTCTGAAGCCACAGCCACAACGGCATTGGTAAACCTGTGGCAACTTTCAAATCCCCAGGGTTCACTTTCGATGAACGCTGAAGCAGCAACCAGAACTCCTGCCCTTTCGTTCAGAAGTTCAATGGCTCGATGTAGGTTTTCGGTTCCGTTGCCCAGATTCGAACCAAGTCCCAGATAATAGAGATGACGCATACAGAGAGATATTATCAATCAGGAAGAATGAGCATGGCGTCGCCATAAGGGCCAAACATATAACCCTCTTTCAGCGCAGTCTTGTAACCCTCCATCACAAGGTCATAGCCACCAAAGGCAGCTGTCATCATGAGCAATGTGCTATATGGGTCATAGAAATTTGCCACCATGCAGTTGGCAATCGAGAATTCATAAGGAGGGAAAATGAACTTATTGGTCCATCCGTCAAAAGGCTTGAGCTGGCCTGTGGTCGAAACGCTGCTCTCAATAGCACGCATTACCGAAGTGTCGACAGCACAAATCCTGCGGCCCTCTTCCTTGACACGGTTCACTCGCTCGGCCACCTCGGCACTGATGATAGCCTGCTCGCTGTTCATCTTGTGCTTGGTAAGGTCTTCTACATCAATTTCGCTGTAGTTGCCACAGTTGCTGTGCACAGTGATGAAGTCAAAGTCAACGCCCTTGATCTCCATGCGCTTCATGAGCTCACGGCTGAAGTGCAATGCGGCCGATGGAGCCACTACGCCACCTTCGTTCTTGGCAAAGACGGTCTGATAGCGTTCACGATCGGTAAATGGATCCTCCTCTGTTGGCTCATCCACAACGTCGCGCAACTCTTTCAACTGTGGTGGAATTGGGGTTTCGCCCAAACCATAAAGCACTCTGATAAATTCATCATGAGGGCC
>JAUNCV010000127.1:2298-6216 GCA_030526445.1 Bacteroidales bacterium
ATAGAGGAAACGCAGTGTGCGACCACGCGAGGTTGTATTGTCAATTACCTCGGCTACCAGACTCTCGTCTTCGCCGAAATAGAGTTTATTACCGATACGAATCTTGCGGGCTGGGTCAACGAGCACATCCCAGAGACGAATCTCAGGATTCAGTTCGCGCAACAAGAAAACCTCGATGCGGGCACCGGTCTTCTCCTTGTTGCCATAAAGACGAGCTGGGAAGATCTTGGTATCGTTGAAGAGCACAAGGTCTTTCTCATCGAAGTAGGAGATAAAGTCCTTGAAAAGCTTGTGTTCAATAGTCTTGCTCTTTGAGTGCAATACCATCATTTTACACTCATCGCGATGCATTGAAGGGAACAATGCAATACGATCTTCGGGCAGCTTGTATTTGAATTGAGATAACTTCATATATAAATAATGTATAAGGTTTGAAAATTAAACGTTATTTTCCTTTTCAACAATAGGCACTTCGGCAGCCCACTTTTCTACATCCGAGGCTGCAAGGCAATCCTCAATGCTGATATTGCCGACACGAGTTCTGCGCAAGCCAATAAGATAGGCTCCACTGCCGAGGGCTTGGCCTATGTCACGGGCAAGGGCACGGATATAGGTGCCTTTCGAGCAGACTACTCGAATCTGAAGATAAGGACAGTCCTCTGGAGTAACCTCTACAAGTTTCTCCTCTACCGGACCCTGTTCTGCATGCTCGAGCAACTGCTTGCGGCCATTGCCTTCCTTAATATTTACACCCTCGCGCACGGTGGCAACCACCTCCTGGGCATGAGGCGAAACAATGCCTTGTTCGGGCAGATGCAGGTCGAGCATCTCAATCTCGTCTATCACGAGTTCCTTTGCCTTCAACTCTACCTCTTCGCCCTGACGCACATAGTCAAAGGCTCGGCGGCCCTCTACCTTGCAAGCGCTATATACTGGTGGCACCTGCCAAATAGAACCCAAGAATTTCTTCAGCCCCTCCTCTACCATCTCGCGGGTGATGTGAGCTGTAGGGAAAGTGGCATCGACCGGATGTTCGGCATCGAACGATGCAGTAGTACAGCCCAGACGGAGGGTGGCAATATACTCCTTGGTGCCTGCCTGCAACTGGTCAATCTGCTTGGTAGCCTTGCCTGTGCAGATAATCATGACACCCGATGCCAAAGGGTCGAGGGTGCCGGCATGGCCCACCTTGAGTTTTTTCACACCAAGTCGGCGTGAGAGATTGTTTCTTACAATTTTCACCAGATTGAACGATGTCCAATGCAGAGGTTTATCGAATGCAAGCACTTCGCCTGCCTCAAAATCATAAATTTTCATAACAATGTCAATGCAAGAATGCCTGCCAAAGCACAATAAATTGCGAAATAGATTAACTTACAACGCTTCACAAGGGCAATCATACATTTGCATGCAAAGCAACCACTCACAAAGGCAGCCACAAATCCCACCAACAGCGGAATCATGCCAATAGGCTCTTCAATATTGTGAGTAGCAAGATATTCGGCCGATGGGGCAAAGATATGCTTGAAATCTATCAGTGCCTCGCCCAGAATAGGAGGAATCACCATGAGGAACGAGAACTGTGCCAACGACTGGCGGCTATTGCCCAAAAGCAGACCAGTGGCAATGGTCGAACCCGAGCGTGACAGACCTGGCAACACAGCAGCAGCCTGTGCCAAACCAATGATGAATGCATGCACTGGCGAGATAGTCTCTTTAGGCTGTGGCTTGTAGAAATGAGTCAAAGCCAGCAAGGCAGCAGTAATCAGCAAACAGCAGCCCACAATAGGCATAATATTGTTGGCATAGAGAGCCTCAATATGATCCTTGAAGCAAAGGCCCACAACACCGACAGGAATCATCGAAATCAGAATGTTGAGCGTATATTTCTGCTCCATGTTCAATTTGCCCTGATTCAGTGGCTGAAAGAGACCCTTCAGAATCCAGGCCACCTCTTTCCAGAGAATCACCAAGGTCGAAAGCACTGTGGCAACATGTACCACAATGTCAAAAGTCAGGCCACCGGCCTCGGCGCCTTCGCCCAGCAAGGCTTTTCCTATCTCAAGATGTCCACTGCTCGAAACAGGGAGATATTCGGTCATGCCTTGCACAAGGCCCAAAAGTAACGCTTGCAACCAATCCATGCTTATTCGGCTTCAGGTTCTGCGACAACTTCGGCTTCTGCCTCTACTTCTTCGGCAGCAACTTCATTGACTGGTTCTTCTTCAATAATTGGCTTTCGCTTGCCCTTTACACAGATGCCTACAATCATAAGCACATAGCCCAGGAAGCACACTGTGCCGGCATATTCCCAATGCATGGGTGCAAAAACCTCTGGGTTAAAAGCTTCAGATGTCGATGGCTCGCACACCATCATGGTGAAGCCCACCAAAATCATTAGGGCTGAGATGCCCATGATGATAAAATTCAATTTTCCTAAACAGAGACGCATTATATTGTTTTTTTTAATTTTCGATATTGATTTTGCTCGTGCAGAGAACCTCTGCCTCACTTACATAAGATACAGTTCCTCAGTTTTGCAATACAGATAACGGCTTGTGGCTCGCCACGCTGCTGCAGCCGGAATGAGCATGCCAATCACCATGACACCCACCACAACGACAGCCACACGCTTTGGTGCCAGAATTATCTTGAGCAATACCTGGGTCGATGCACTTGGCTCACTGCCGATATACAGATAGAACACCAGCACAACCACTGCCATGGCTATGACCGAGGCCAGCAAGCCTAACCAAGCCTGCCCCATGACAAACGGTTTGCGTATAAACCAGTTGGTTGCTCCCACCAATCGCATGGTTCCTATCAGAAACCTGTCGGCATGGAGTGCCAGCCTGACCGTATTGCTCACCAGCGACATGCTGACCAACAACAGCACAACAGCCAGACCCAGCAAAAAGATGCCCACGCGGTTCAGGTTTGTGTTCACACCATTCAGCAGCTGTTCGTTATACTGCATCTCCTCAATGTTCGCGCCATACTTCTTCTTCAGCTGACTGGCAATCATTGCCACACTGTCGGCCTCAGCATATCGATGCTTGAAGTGAAGTTCAACACTTGCGCTGAAAGGATTGAAGCCCAGAAACGACTCCGGACTTTCGCCCAGTTCGGCAGCCACAATCTGCTGTGCACTATCGGCACTGATATAAGTCACCTTGGCGGCATAAGGGGCCGCTTCCAACTCCTTCACCAGCTTGCTGGCGAACTTGGCATCGGCCTTTTCGCTGGTCACAATGGTCAAAGCAAACTGCTCTCTGATGACCTGTGTGAGACCTGCTATCGATAAACCAGCTACCGCACCCAATGTAAGCACAAACAAGACGAGTGCTACACTGAGTGTAGAGGTAAACTTTGCACCAAAGAGTTTCTTTTTCGGTTTACGTTGATTTGCCATACTGATTTTCGATTGGGCAATAATACCCAAAAACGCTGCAAAAATACAAACAAAAAGCAAGAAAATCAAGAAATTTGTCTTAAATAATCTTAAAATAGCCCTAAAAATGATGAATTTCATAAAATAAAGCGTATTTTTGCGCCGAATTTTTAAAATCTCTACGAAAAATGAACAATATAACTGGTCGCGTAGCGACCCCCATCACAATACACCTCATCATCATCAACGCCCTGCTTTTCATGGCTCACAATGTGTTCAAAAGCCGCATGGGCATTGACCTGCAAGACCTCATGGGCCTGCACTATTTCGAGGCTTCGAACCACCACTGGTGGCAGTATTTCACCTACATGTTCATGCATGGCAGCTTCACCCACCTCTTCAACAACATGTTCTCGCTCTTCATGTTTGGCCGCTTGCTCGAAGAGGTCTGGGGCGAAACCCGTTTCATCATCTACGATCTGGTGACTGGCGTTGGTGCTGCCATCATTCAGCAGCTAGCCTGGAGC
>JAUNCV010000128.1:0-3955 GCA_030526445.1 Bacteroidales bacterium
TCCCTCCAAGGACACCTTCGGGTGTCTGGCAAGCGCGCACAAAAAAAGCCACCGAGGATTATCTCGGTGGCTTGAATGTTATGGCACTTATTTACACCATTTTCTGTACTAACATTTGCGCATTTGAATAGAATGGTATGTCGGTTTTTCCGAGCACGGTTGCTGGCAAGGACGCCATTTCAGGAAGATTGTCCATTGGTACAAGGACTGTCTTTGCTCCATTTTCCGATAGCAGAGAAACGATATCGTTAAAGTTCGTCGCACGTTCTACAGCACCTCCAATAGAGATGCTACCAATTACACCCAGTGCTGACTTGAGGTTGCGTTGAATAATACTTGAAACTACTGCAACAAGAACAGCCGCTCCTATACCTTTATGGACTTGAACACCAAGAAGTGCAGAAACTTGAACTGTCACATCGATGTTTCTGAGCGAACGATCGGATGATAAGAAGTTGCGTTCGTTAGCGCGAAGATAATTGTAGGAGTTTTTTATATCTTCTTTAACCTCAGTTGAAGAAGTTCCACGTATATCAAGTTTGCCATTTCCTGGTACAGTGACAACTTCGATTTTTGCAAGTGTCACTTTCTCCCCATCGCTGGTAGCAGAGTAGCAAGTGCCGGGAGCGAGAGGTGCATCTTCAATTAAGTTGGAGCCTCTTTCCTCAGGAACCTGAACAAAGGTTTCTTCCTGTGTTTCAATATCAATGTAAGAGAAATTGGTGTCCCAAAATTCCATGCCACCGATACGTTTCAATTGTTCCTTAACGCGTCGGCGCATTTCAATAGCCCATTCGAGATATTCACGAACATCTTCTTTCGTATATTTTCCATCTGGGTGGAGTAGTTTTATCAAACCTGAAACCGTTTTGCGGATGGGCTTTGTATCACGTTGTCTTAATTGAGAGCCAAAAGTAAAGAACTCATCTATTGCATTCACATAGCTATCTTTGCGTAATCGGTGCATCCATTCGCTGAAGAAGTCGGTTGAAAAACCAAAATGGTTCGTGAAGTGTGAAGGTGCAAACTTGATGATTTCCCAACCAGGAAGGAATAGTCCTAATCGGTCAAGGAATGCCGTATCATTGCAGATTTTGTCGCTAAAAGGACTGAACAGATGACTTGTCTGAAGCACGGTTTCTACCGGCTGATTGATATTGCCATTAAGGATGATTGAGGCATTAGCCGACTTTTCACCCACCTTGCCTGCGCGAGAGAAAGAACCACTTTCCATATAGTCTTTCATCAGAGGCACTACTTCTTTGTCTTTGAAAAGTTCATCGGTTGACTCGTCAAAGCAAACTGCATCCCAGAGCCCAACAGCACCTATCTGCCCCGATGCATTGTTCACAAACAACGATGCTGCAGTTCCTTGCCCACCGCTCACAAGCATTGAGTAAGGAGAGAGTTCTTTGAACACAAATGACTTACCAGAGCTCCGAGGGCCTAATTCTGCTAAGTTAAAGTTTGACTCTACAAGTGGTATGAATCGCGAAAGCAGGAGCATTCGCATGCGGGGAGTCATGCCTTCTGATTCTGGTTCATAACCGCCACTTCGCAGGATCGTATTCAGCCATTCTTCCTTTGTGAAGTGCTCCCGAGCTTTGTTTACGCGCTGCTCATCGAAGTTAGACAGTTGAATAGGGCGTATCTTTGAAACTACAAAAGGGAATATCTTTTGGCCTATCATCTGTGAAGGATCGTAGTCCACATCAATGATTGCCCAGATACCACCAGTCATCAGCTTTTCATGACTGGAAACAAGATGCTCTCCAATGTTGGCATCATTGATGTTTAAATTAGAAAGATGTGCCCAGTATTTATCTCGAGAAGGATCGAGGCGCACACTGATTTTGTCAATCACTTTATATGTGCCTCGTTCCCTGATTTTTGCTTGAATAAGATTTGCTTCATCGGGGTTGACATAATGCTCACGCAAAACTTTGCGAACATTTTCAACACCTTCCTTGATTTTCTCTTCATCGTCGGTGCTGCAAGAATTTGCAAGCAGGTATTCAAGAACGAAAATAGGGACATTCGCAGTGCCTTTCACAGAACGCACTACATCTTTTCTCACTACATAACCTTGGAAAAGGTCTAATAACTTTTTATCTAATTCAATCATGCCTTAATTCTGTTAAAACAAATCGTCAAGGTCTCTGCTTGATGATTTCTTGATAATACAAGTATCTAATTGGGCGGTTGTAATTGCATCTACCACAACTAGTTTTATTGAAGAGTAAGCAATCTCGTTTTCTATTTCTGTTGTGGCGTCAACAACCACGTTCAAGATGGTGGATTCAGTAATTTTGACTCCATCTTCATTATAGAAAAGTAATTTCACTTTTCGGGTGTTTTCAAAAATGGATCCATCTCCAGTTCCTTGAAGCTTGATCTTATAGTATTGCCCTGTGATTGCCGATAGTTCAGCCTTGTTACCAATCTTCACTTTCAATTCATGCGAAGCAAGCTCTTGCGAGAATTGATATACAGGTATCAGGCATTCTTGTGGCGTGAGTCCACCATGTGAATAGCCGTAGGCGCCACGAGTGCGGAAGGGCTTATCTGTTTTAGCATAATACTGATAATTGCCACTTGTCCATAGGTCACGGCGTTCAATAAAAGAACCATTATCGATACTGCTTTCTGCCGTAACAAAGCGTTCGTCGACCGAAGTTGATGATGGAGGCACAATTTTGTCGGCTTCTTCTAAGAGACCGGTAATCACAAATCCATGGTCGGTGGTGATGAACACGTTTTGATATCCGACAATCAGCAATTCCGAAATTTTCTTGTATAGTTCCACTTCATAGTTGGCAATATCAGCAAGCCCTGCGAGCTGTTTTGCCTCTCCAATATGATCGATGTCGCCATATATCAAGACTAATCGCTCTGCTGTTACTGAAGGATTGAATGCATTAAGCTGCATGATTTCCATATTAGGCACTGAGTTTCTCAGTTCGTTATGCCTTTTTGTTATGGAATCACCAACTGGAGAAGGCAGGCCATAGAGCGCACTCATTCCGTTCGGCGTCACTGAAGGCAGTGTGCTCCATGCGGTTTCTCGCTTGATATGAACGCCGCTATTGAATTTGCGTTTAGCAATGGCTTCTGCCATTTCCAATCGCAACCCGTCGCAAACAATAATCGCGGTTCTTCCTGTGGAATTTTCAAAAATGTTTTTCAACAAGCCTCTTTGGGTTTGATTATATCCTCCTACAAGGTCGTACCAGGCATCCAGCATCACTTTGTTCTGAATCTCGTAGAATTCCTGAACTGGACGTATTATCGCGGGTTCGTTTAGCCATTCCACATATAAGTAGCGCATGGCTGTATCGAGTGGCGCAAATGTGTTTTTGTAATAGTTGGCTAATGATTCTAGATTATCAAGCAAATTTGGCTGTCCGACATTGAATTCCAGTAGTGTCGTAACATGCTTCAGCCAATCAGCCTTATAGACCTTGGTTTTTGCTGATGCCAATCTGTCTGCGAGGTAAGTTTTGAAGTTCTGCAAGTCGGCATGATTGGTGATGGCTTGACTAAGTTGACGGAAAAACCTCTTGTCAAGTTCTATGAAAGGGTGGTCTTTATGTGCCAGAAAAGGAGATACCTCTGCTTTGAGCTCATAGTTGAAAATATGTTCTTTCAAGCATTCTGCCATTTCATTGCTATCAGTCATTGAATGGTAGATGTCGAGCAGTTGCTCAGAGATTGAGTTGTAAGCAAGCGCATCAAACATGCACGTCATCACCTCCTTGGCAAAGACTGTTGGCTGTTGTGGAGTGAATGGCCTGTTGGTCAATTTGCAAGTTTCTTGCTGAAGCTGCAAATATACAGATTCGTCTTGCTCACGCGCAAATTGGTCGGGCGACACAAGGAATTCCATCAATAGACCTTTCATGTCCATTGGGTTGATGATTCCTTGCACTACGCCTCTCCACCAGTTCTCATCTTT
>JAUNCV010000128.1:3965-5969 GCA_030526445.1 Bacteroidales bacterium
GGTTAATAGCACTCCTGCGCTAACATGTGACTGAATGCCCAGGTTGCGAAACATTAAGCCTTTTAGGTACGACTCCATATCGTCGAGCACAATACAACCACAAGTTTTAGCATATTCTTGCAATGACGATAGTGCGTGCTGTGGCGTTTTTGTATAGAACAAGACGTTCTTGTGGGCGTATTCACGTTCTGCGGTTATGCGGGCAGAAAGTTCTTGCGCAGCAGTTTCAGCTTTGATCACGGTATAGCGAAGCGGGAGATAGCGCAATAGGAACTCGCCCTCGCCTCGTGAGTCGGTGATTACGAGGCGGTGGTGGTTTTCGAGATTGTCTCTTACGTCGTTTAGAAACCAGGTTTCAATCATAGGCCAATCTATTATATATGATTACCAATCAGCATTGAGATATTTGTTTAATTGGCTCTTTCTGCCATTGGTGGTTTTCAGCACCTCGCAACGCAGAAGTCCGGCTTTTTGCAGTGGAGCAATGTTTTTGCCTACGCCGTCGTCGAGCTTAGGGGTGTAGCCGCTGGCGAGAAGTGAGTCAAGTTTTTCGGTGAACGTTTTGAGTTCTGCAATTTGTGCTTTCACTTCCACTGCTTCGGCCTTTTGTGTAGCATCACCTTGGAGCAGCAGTTGGAGGCGTTCGTTAAGCGCAGCTTCTCGAGTGGCTACATACACACTCTTGATTCGCATTACGGCATCGCGG
The DNA here is from genome assembly GCA_030526445.1 of Bacteroidales bacterium. GTDB lineage: Bacteria > Bacteroidota > Bacteroidia > Bacteroidales > UBA3663 > Liminaster. Next base: position 4,672 of record JAUNCV010000128.1, read on the forward strand.
CTCCACTTATAAATGCTCACATATAGTTCAATGGCACGATGTTCACCCGATGTGATATGCCAAATGAAAGGGGTCTTGGGCAAGTACATGAACAGGTTTAGATGGTCGCTCAACTGCTGGAAGAAGCGGTCGTTGAGATAAGCCTGGATTCCACCACGAGCATTTTCACACACGAGTGAGAATATTTGCGAAATTTGTGCGGTGCTATATCCACGCTCAATCATCTCCGCTTCAATGCGAGGGAGAAGCATTTCTTCGCCCGCACGTGCGGTTAATGGAATAATGCCATCGTCGTCTTTTGCAAGTATGCAACGAATCACGTCGGTCAACAATTCGAAGGCCAGCGCTTGGGTGCGCTGTGGAGGAAGCACATTGGCGTTCTTGAACTGATACCACACTTCAACGGGGTTCATTTCGTGCTGGATGCAGAATTCTTCCCATCCCTTGTTGTTGGTATATAGCGTTTCAAAGTCTGCAATTCGGGGTATATCGTCTTTTTCCTCAAGGGCTGCAAGATGAGTCATTACTTCGTCAGATGCGGGGAACGCCGAATTTGATTCAAGCCATTGCTGATAGGCTTTCTTCGCCTCTGAAGAAACAGGTAGGTCGCCAACTGGAATACCTTCTTTTTCAAGAACCATTTTTACGTCATTCTCATTCAAAGAAAAAATGCTAAAAATCGTTTTATTTTGGATGGATTCGTTTAATAAAACTTGTGAAAGTAAAGAATTTATCTCATTATAAAAATCAATGATACATTGTTTTGGCTCTTTGACTGTAAAAATAGGCGAATATTTGTAATTGGGTTCAATAATTGAGTAAGTGGCCAGAAATTCTTTGATTTGAACACATTGTTTTGTGTGGCTTTGGACTATTTGCTCATTTATTAATTCTGGAATGACAAAAGGGATTCTCCACAAATCGCCTTGGTTAGTGTTAACTGTAGGGTTTAAACAATTACAAACATAGTATGCAAGTTTGCTATTCATAAACCCAAGGGAATAAAATACGTTTTTGTATTTATTCATATAGACTCCAGGACCACCAGCATCGATAATGAAATTCTTGGGCAAATACCGAAATGTTACGCCTTTTGAACCTGCCGCAGAGTAAGTTAAGCCTTCTGAAAAATAATAATCACTGTTTCTTACGACAGACCGTTGATTACCTCTTTCATCTACAAAATTTTTTATCTCATAGCCATCGTTACTCCAATTGATTACAGTCCACATATTTCCATACCATTTATTATATGGACCACCTTTAACATATCTTACCCATTTTTTGCGATCTTCTTG
>JAUNCV010000129.1:0-912 GCA_030526445.1 Bacteroidales bacterium
CGATCATTTGCTCTTCAGTTGTGAGTGGATTTCGTTCGAACATTTTTATTTGGCAGCGGGTTACAATTATCATCGCCAACATCAGCATCAAGGGAGCGGCGGTTTTCTTCGAGGTCTGAGTTTTGGTGGAGGCTTGCACTTCCAACAGTGGCAGTTTTCATGCTCTTATGCACGCTACAATGCCGTTGCAGGAAGTTTGCATCTGGAGCTTCAATATCAGTTCTGAATTTTTCGAATTACAAGTAAACAATTAGCATAGCATGAAAAAAATAACAATCGCTATTGATGGCCACTCATCTTGTGGCAAGAGCACCATGGCCAAGTGGTTGGCCAAGCAGTTGGGATATATTTATGTCGATACTGGAGCCATGTATCGCAGTGTTACTCTCTATGCCCTTCGCCATGGTCTCATGGACGAAGACTCAAAGCAGATTAACGAAGAGCAACTTCGCGCATGCATTGACGACATCAAGATAACTTTCAGCCTCGATGCCAATGGACTCATGCAGACCGAACTCAATGGAGAGGTTGTTGAAAAGGAAATTCGCGAAATGCGTGTCAGTGGCTGTGTTTCGCCTATTGCTGCTATTGGCTTTGTGCGCGAACATCTGGTAGCGCTTCAGCAGGCTATGGGTCGCGAAGGCGGTGTTGTGATGGATGGCCGTGATATTGGCACTGTTGTCTTCCCAAATGCCGAGCTCAAGATTTTTGTGACTGCATCCAGCAGAGTGCGTGCTGAACGACGTTTGGCAGAACTTCGAGGGAAAGGTGATAACACCCTTACGCTTGAAGAGGTGCTCAAGAATGTAGAAGAGCGAGATTATATAGACTCGCATCGTGAGGTTTCTCCGCTTCGTCAGGCTGATGATGCTCGTGTGCTTGATAATAGTGAGCTTACTATTCCTCAGCAGA
>JAUNCV010000129.1:922-5915 GCA_030526445.1 Bacteroidales bacterium
TTCTCCTGTCTTGGGCGAAGGAGTGTATCCAGGATTAATCCCTTCCTTGCATGTTAATAGAAGTTGATAAAAGTTCAGGCTTCTGTCCGGGAGTTGTAAGTGCTATTCGCAAAGCCGAAGAGCAGTTGTCGCAAGCCGACAATCTCTACTGTCTTGGCGACATCGTGCATAACAACGAAGAGGTGCATCGCCTCGAACTACAGGGACTCAAGACCATCGACCACCAGCAGATGGCAGAGTTGCACAATGCTAAAGTGCTGCTTCGTGCGCACGGAGAGCCACCTTCGACCTACAGCTTGGCCCGTCAGAATAACATTGATATTATTGATGCTACCTGTCCGGTGGTGCTCAAGTTGCAGCAGAAGATACGACAGATGTACGAAAGCGACCCCACGCTTCAGATTGTTATCTATGGCAAACACGGACATGCTGAGGTCAATGGCCTTGTGGGACAGACAGACTCTCATGCCATAGTGGTTGAGAGCGAAAAGGAACTTTGCAAGATTGATTTTCATCGTCCGGTGCGTCTTTATTCACAGACCACGATGTCGGTCGAAAAGTTTCGTCTCCTGTCGGCAGAGATAGAGCGACGTATGGTTTCTCCAGCCTCATTCATGTGTTTCGATACCATTTGTCGTCAGGTGGCCAATCGCATTCCGCATCTTCGAGAGTTTGCCTCACAGCACGATGTTATCCTCTTCGTCAGCGGACGCAAGTCGAGCAATGGCAAAGCCCTTTTTGAGGTGTGTCATTCGGTCAATCCTAACAGTTATTTTGTCTCTCAGCCTGAAGATGTTTTGCCAGAAACCCTTTCAGGAGAAAGCATTGGCATTTGTGGCGCTACCTCTACGCCTATGTGGCAAATGGAGCATGTGGCCGAACACGTCAAGCAGTTGCTGGGATAAGTTGTTTATCAGAAGTTCAATGACCCAATTTATTATATTATGTCTGAAATTAAAAGCATTGGTATCCTCACCAGTGGTGGTGATGCCCCTGGCATGAATGCAGCTATTCGTGCCGTTACTCGTACTGCCATTTTTAATGGCCTTAAGGTTTATGGTATCTATCGCGGTTATCAAGGTCTCATTGAAGACCACATTGAGGAGTTCAAGACCCAGAACGTGAGCAATATCATCTCACGTGGTGGCACTATCCTCAAGACAGCTCGTTCAATGGAGTTCAAGACCCCCGAAGGTCGTGCTCTTGCCTACGAGAACATGAAGAAACATGAAATTGATGCACTTGTTGTCATCGGTGGTGATGGCTCTATGACTGGTGCCTCATATCTTGCAAAGGAGTTCGATGTGCCTATCGTAGGTCTCCCTGGCACTATTGACAACGACTTGGCTGGTACTGATGTGACCATTGGTTACGACACTGCGATGAATACTATCATGGATTGTGTTGATAAGATTCGTGACACTGCAACCTCTCACGCACGTCTTTTCTTTATTGAAGTGATGGGCCGCGATGCAGGTTTCCTTGCGCTCAATGGCGCTATTGCAACTGGTTGCGAAGACGTAATCATTCCGGAGGAAAAGACTCAATATGAGCAGCTTAAGGAACTTGTTGCCAACGGCTTCCGCAAGAGCAAGTCTTCGGCTATGGTTATTGTGACCGAAAGCAAGGATCCTAATGGTGGCGCTATGGGCCTCGCTAAGAAGATGAAGGAGGAGTTCCCTGACTATGATGTTCGATGCTCTATCCTAGGTCACCTTCAGAGAGGTGGTTCGCCAACTGCTGCCGACCGTATTCTCGCTTCTCGTACCGGCTATGCAGCTATCGAAGCACTCCTTCAGGGTCAGCGAAATGTGATGATTGGTGTGCACAACGATCACATCGTCAATGTTCCATTCGCTAAGGCAATCAAAGACGATAAGCCTATTGACCAGGAGCTTCTCAACGTGCTTCGAGTGCTCTCTATCTGATCCCATTATTGGGTAAATACACCACAATAATTTATATAAAGATGAAAAAAACAAATTTCCTGGGCTTGGCGGCTATTGCTGCTCTTGCCCTCACAGGATGTAAGAAAGAGGCTGCTTATCAGACCGTTCCTAACGATCCTATGCAGACCCGCATCTACACCCTCGAGAATGGTTTGAAGGTCTATCTCTCAGAGAATCATGAGACCCCTCGAGTTACTGCTCACATTGCGGTGAACACTGGTCATCGCAACGATCCTGCCGACTGCACCGGTCTTGCTCATTATCTTGAGCACCTCATGTTCAAAGGAACTCAGCAGTTTGGTACCAGCGATTTCGCAGCAGAGAAGGTTTATCTTGACCAGATTACAGCTCTCTACGAAGAGTATCGCGTCCTCACCGACGATGCTGCTCGTAAGGCAAAGTATCACGAAATTGACTCTGTAAGCCAGTTGGCTGCTCAGTATTTCATTCCTAATGAATACGACAAGCTGATGGCTACTATCGGTGGCAATGGCACCAATGCCTACACTTGGTATGACATTACCTGCTACACCGAGGATGTTCCTGCCAACGAAATCGAGCGTTGGGCAGAAATTCAGTCAGACCGTTTCCAGAATCTTGTGATTCGTGGTTTCCATACCGAGCTTGAAACTGTGTATGAGGAGAAGAATATGTCGCTCACCAAGGATAACCGCAAGGTGCTCGATGCGCTCATGACCAAGCTTCATCCATCGCATTCTTATGGCACCCAGACCACTCTTGGTACACAGGATCACCTCAAGAATCCATCTATTCAGGCCATCTACGATTACTTCAATCGCTACTATCGTCCTAACAATGTAGCCATCTGTATGGCGGGCGATTTCAATGCCGATGAGGTAATTGAGGTGCTCAAGAAGCATTTCTCTTCATGGACTCCAGGAGAAGACATTTCACCACGTCAGTTCCCAGAGCAGCCAGTGTTCACCACTCCACAAGACACTACTGTCTATGGTATCGAAATGGAGCAGCTCTACCTCGGTTGGCGTTTTGATGGAGCTGCTTCTCATCAGACCGATACCCTTGAGCTCCTTGGCAGTGTTCTCTCTAACGGCCGATGCGGTCTTATTGACCTCGACATCAACCAGCGCATGACAATGCTTGGAGCTGGTGCCGATCTTCTTTCGCTCAAAGACTACAGCTCTCTCATTCTTGTGGGCGTTCCTACCCAGGGCCAGACCCTCGAGCAGTGCAAGGATCTCCTCTTTGCAGAAGTAGAGAAGGTGAAGAAGGGTGAGTTCGACGATGATCTCATCACCTCTATTATTAATAATGAGAAGCGCAATTATCTCAGCCAGCTCACCAACAACCGTTCGCGTGTCAGCATCATGGTCGATGCCTTCATCAATGGTCAGACCTGGGCCGATCAGGTGCAGAAGATCGAGCGCAAGAGCCGTATCTCTAAGGCCGATGTGGTTGCCTTTGCTCAGCGTCACCTCACCGATGGCTATGCTGCCTCTTGGAAGCGTCGTGGTGAAGATACTTCGATCAAGAAGATTGAGAAGCCAGCCATTACTCCAATTCAGGCTAATCGCGATTTGCAGTCGGCTTTCGTTGGCAAGATTGCTAATGAGCAGGTACCAGATATCCAGCCTCGATTTGTAGATTATGCCACCGACCTTACTCAGGGCAATATCGGACAGCTCCCATTGCTCTATGTCAAGAACGAGCAGAACGATCTCTTCACCCTTGTGTTCCGCTATGAGTTTGGCGATCGTGCCGATGTCCGTTATGCTTCTGTTGGCGAGTGCTTCGATTACCTCGGCACCAGCACCATGAGCAACGACGATATTAAGAAGGAGTTCTATAAGTTGGCGTGCGATGTGCGCATCAACACCAACAACGATAACCTCAACATCGTTCTCTCGGGTCTCTCTGAGAACATGGATGCAGCACTCGATCTCTTCCACCGCATTCTTCCAGACTTGCAGCCTGATGACAATGTTTACCAGACAATGGTGACCAACATTCTCAAGTCTCGTGCTGAGCAGAAGCAGAATCAGGAGACCTGCATGCAGTATCTCACTGCCTATGCTCAGTATGGCCCACAGAACGATTACACCAACATCCTCTCTGAGAAGGAACTCAAGAGCACCGATGCTTCGGTTTATACCGAACTCTGCAAGACTCTTCTCTCACTCAAGCATTCAGTTTGCTACTATGGTCCAAAGAGTGTTGAAGAACTTTCGGCTTCAATTGCTGCTCACCATCCAGTGGCAGAGACTTTGGCCGATGTTCCTCAGAATCGTGTCTTCAAGCAGCAGCTCACTCCTAAGAACGAGGTGATTATCGCTCCATATCAGGCCAACAACATCTATCTGCGTGCCTACAACAATGCGGGTAAGCCTTACGATCAGTCGCAGAATGCTGTTGTAACTCTCTTCAACGAGTATTTTGGTGGCGGTATGAATGGTGTGGTATTCCAGGAGTTGCGTGAAACCCGCGGTCTCTGCTACAACGCTTATGCTCGTTTCTCTCAGCCATCTGATCCTAATGAGACTCAGTCTTATCTTGAGCACATCATTACTCAGAGCGATAAGATGATGGAGTGCATCAGCACCTTCCGTCAGATTACCAACGAGATGCCAGCCACCCCAGAGTCGTTCCAGATTGCTAAAGACAATCTCAAGAAGAATCTCGCTTCTCAGCGTGTCAACGGTTTTGCTATCATCAACAACTATCTTCGCGATCAGCGTATGGGCAATACCGTTCCACCAGCTAAGGTTATCTACGAGACTCTTCCATCGCTCGAACTCAACGACATCCTCCGCTTCGAACAGGAGAACATCGCAGGTCAGCCAATGCGCTATTTCATTTTGGGCGATGAAAAGCAGCTTGACCTCAAGGCACTTCAGCAAATTGCTCCTATCAAGCGCGTTTCGCTCGAAGAAATCTTCGGATACTAAAAAGTATTCATAAGAACATAATAAAAGCACAGGATTTTGGTCCTGTGCTTTCTTTTTTTTTTTTGTATTGTCTATAGTGGTGTCGATATTTATTTCATCAGACGTTTTGTGTCCTTGCCA
>JAUNCV010000130.1:0-227 GCA_030526445.1 Bacteroidales bacterium
AAACAAGATTGTAGCCAAAATGCAATAAATGTGTAACATAGAGCCAATATCTTTGCGGCGTCAATAAGAAGAAAACCAAGCTTCACGTTGGCAATATATAAATATGTATGACAGTTTTGGAAAAGTATTAGAAGAACTAATTGATTGGGTAAAACTCATCTTACTGACTGCACTATTTTCATGCTTATGCTTCTCAACTGCTCTGGCGGGACTCATCAAAGGAAAGG
>JAUNCV010000130.1:237-5600 GCA_030526445.1 Bacteroidales bacterium
CGACCAGCAGACTGGCGAACCACTGATGGGCGCCACAATAACATGGGCCGAAGGAAAAGGAACATCGACCAATCTGGATGGCCTTTTCCAACTAGAACTTCCAAACGGCACCTATGAACTGACGGTTCGATATGTAGGATACAACACAGTAATCAATACATTTAGTGTCAAAAGCGAAACACAAACGAAAGACTTTGAGCTAACCGCCGACAACACTATGCTTGGCGATGTGACCGTGGTGGGCCAAACACGCCTGAACACTGAAGTGGCCACACTGAAGGAACAGCAACGCGCCAATGTAGCGATGGTGACTGTGAGCGACCAGCAAATAAAACGAACACAAGATAAGGATGCGAGCGAAGTAATCAGACGAATTCCTGGTGTAAGCATCATAGACGAGAAGTTCGTAATGGTGCGAGGCTTGGCACAACGCTACAACAATGTGTGGATGAACGAGGCCGCTGTAGCTTCGAGCGAAGCCGACCAAAGAGCATTTTCGTTCGATATCATTCCCTCTTCACAAATTGAGAACATGAAGGTGGTGAAAACCGCAGCTCCCGAATTTCCAGCCGACTTTACTGGTGGTTTTATCTTGATCAACACCAAGGATGTGCCACTTACCGACAGCTGGAGCGTAAGTCTGGGCGGCAGCAACAACAGCGAGACACACTTCAAAGACTTTCTCTATTACAAGAATAATCGTCACTCATTGATGCACAATGGCATCGATGTGGACTGGAAAAAACATTGCCGCAAGCCGGTGGCCGACTGGACCGCCTCGGCTACGATAGCAAAACGCTGGCTTTTAGAAGGCGGACAAACCATCGGCTTGACAGGCAGTTTTAACGGAAGCAACAATTTGCGCACCATGCTCAACAGCGAGAACAATCTGTTTGGCGCCTATGACGTGACTCACGATCGTTCTAACTATCTGCGCAAAGCTATCGATGACCAATACAGCAACAACAACCGCCTGGGCGGCATGCTGGGACTGGTGTGGCTCTCTCCTACCGGACGCCACTGCCTACGCGCAAAGCAGGTGATCAACCATCTGACAAAAGACAGATACACCTATCGCAAAGGTTTCGACGCACAGAGCGACTATATGGAACAGGCCGAATATTACTATCAGAGTCGCCTGACCTATAACCTTGGGCTTTCGGGCAAACACACATTGACCGATAATGACCAAGTAGACTGGAACCTCGGCTACGTATTCGCCAACCGCTCTTTGCCCGACAGAAGACGCTATGCAGTCTTCGGACAAGAGGATGGAACACTCGAAGTGGAGAACCTCAACGACATCAATCGCGAATACTCGCTGCTCAAGGAGCACATCTATTCAGGCGGCGTGAACTGGAAGCACGATTTCAGTTTCAACGACTGGAAACCTTCGCTCAAAATGGGCGCTTATGGCGAATATAGAACCCGAAAATATGATACCCGTTTCTTTACTTACGCATGGCCATCAGGCCAGCTGCCACAAGAACTTCGCAAGCTCGATGTGCCTACACAGCTGCTCACACGCGAACATTATGGAGATAACGGACTTTACATGCACGAACAAGTGGACTGGAGCAACAACTATGCAGCCAACGGTACGCTCGGTAGCGGATTTGCGGCGTTGCTCCTCCCCTTCTTCGATAATCGATTAGAGGCATACGGAGGCTTGAGATTTGAGTCTTATCACACCGAACTCATCTCGCACACTCGCAGACAGGAGTACTCCCCACTCTCAACGTTCTACGATTACAACGACCTCTTCCCTTCGCTCAACCTCACCTATCACCTCAACGACACTCAGCAGTTGCGTGCAGCTTATGGCCGAACCACCAACCGTCCCGAGTTCCGAGAACTCTCAACGAGTGTCTATTATGACTTTGACCTGGCTTCGAATGTGCAAGGCAACCACAATCTGAAGCCTGCCTATATTGACAATCTTGACCTCGGTTGGGAATGGTATCCAAATGCGGGCGAAGTGGTAAGTATCTCGCTCTTCTACAAGCGATTCAAAGACCCGATTGAGTGGACCTATACCGTGGCCGGCGGCACCGACCTTGTGTATAGCTACATGAATGCCAAAGGCGCTAACAACTACGGCATTGAGCTCGAAGCCCGCAAGCAACTCGACTTCTGCCACCTGCCACAGTTTTCGCTCTCGGTCAATGCAGCATGGATCAAGTCGGAAGTGACATTTGCCGAAGGAAGCCGAGAAAAAGACCGCCCCATGCAGGGACAGTCTCCTTATCTGGTCAATGTGGGCCTGTTCTATAACAGCGATCAGGGCAAACCATCGGCTAACTGGCAAAAAGGCTGGAGCGCATCTTTGCTCTATAACACCATTGGCAAACGCATCATTGGCGTGGGCCGAAGCGTAGGAAGCGGTGAAACCGATGTGCGTGTTCCCGATAGTTACGAAATGCCTCGCCACCAACTGGATATGAATATTGGCAAAAGTTTCGGAAAGCTTGACCTTCGCCTCTCTTTACGCGATGTGCTGGCACAGAAGGTGCTGTTCAAACAATTCGAACAAACACCTCACGGCGAAGTGGAACAGATTACCCGATCGTACAAACCAGGACGAAACATTGGTCTCACTCTGACCTATAAAATGTAAAATGCCCTCGGGCAAAAATATTGACAACCCAAATAACAAAAATAATAATTATGGAAACAAAGAATTTCCTTCGCGTGGCACTTCTCGCCACAGCAGTTAGCATGAACATGACTTCGTGCAGCAATGATGACGACAACAGCAACAATCCTGTAATCAATACTCCCATAGAGGGCTACGAATGGGGCGCCGATGGCAGCATTAAAACTTGTAACCGCTTGCTCTTTACCACCGACGGCAAAGAGGATCCCGACGGACGCGTCATTGGCAACGGCGACAAAGAATTCATCTTCACCGGCAAGCAGACACTCAAAAAGGGCACCTATTTGCTTCGTGGCTGGATCTATGTAGCCGAAGGCGCAGAGCTCACCATCGAACCCGGAACCATCATCAAGGGCGAAAAAGAGTCGGCTGCTTCGCTTATTGTCGAACCAGGAGCTAAACTCATTGCACAGGGTTCGGCCAAAGCGCCTATCATCTTCACTTCGGCCCAAGAGAAAGGCAAGCGTAAACCTGGTGACTGGGGCGGACTCATCATCTGCGGTCGTGGCACCAACAACAAAGGCGTTTTGGGTCAGCAGATTGAGGGCGGCCCTCGTACCAAACATGGTGGTGTCGATGCCAACGATAACAGCGGTATTCTGAGCTACGTTCGCGTTGAGTTTGCGGGCTATCCTTTCCAGAAAGATAAGGAGATCAACGGTATCACCTTCGGAAGCGTGGGCAGCGGCACACAGGTCGATCACGTGCAGGTGAGCTATTCGAACGACGACTCTTTCGAGTGGTTTGGCGGCAATGTCAACTGCCGATATATCGTGGCCTACAATGGTTGGGACGATGAATTCGATACCGACAACGGCTTCTCTGGTAAGGTTCAGTTTGCGCTCTCCGTACGCGACCCACGCATTGCCGACACCTCACAGAGCAATGGTTTCGAGAGCGATAACGATGCCGACGGTTCTTTGACCGAACCATTCACCAGCGCTACTTTCTCAAATGTCACCTTCGTTGGTCCAATGGGCCGAGAGGCATTTGAAAACACGCCCGATTACATCAACGGCGGTGCCATGTTCCCACAAAACGGTTCAGCACTTGGCAAGTATCAGGCAGCCATGCAAATCCGCCGCAGCAGCCGTCTGTCGTGCTTCAACAGTGTGGCCGTGGGTTATCCTATTGGCTTGATTGTCGATGCCGAAAAGGGTGCAACTCAGGAGTTTGCAAAAAATGGTCAGCTCAAACTCCAGAACCTCTACTTTGCAGGCATGGGCATTTTGGGCAGCGATGCTAATAAGCGCTACACTGACGACCTCTATGATGCAGCTTCCAAGCAGGTGCTCGATGCTTCTCAAGAGTCATACAGCTCTACCTTCTTCAAGGCTCAGACTGGCAACAAGTATTTTGCCGACGCAGCCGACCTGAAACTCGTAGCCGAAACATCGCTCAAGGGTGCACAGGATGTTGCCCTCATGCCTTCAGCCGGCTCACCATTGCTCGGAGCTGCCAGTTTCTCTGACAATCTGCTCTCTTCATGGTTCGAAAAGGTTGATTATGTAGGCGCACTCTCTCCTTCTAACAACTGGCTTACAGGCTGGACTGAGTTCGATCCACAGAACGCTGAATATTGATTTTTGACTTTTCTATACAACAATTTGCCACAGTTTCGAAAGAAATTGGGGCAAATTGCTATAAATACTGACACAGCATAAAAGATAATTATGTAAATTTGCGCCCATTATTTGAACCCAAATAAGAAAAATTGCGTAATGAAAAAGGTATTTTTTGGTGCGACTGTATTGGCCGCAATGATGATGGCAAGCTGCCAGAACAAGCAGGCTGCCCAGACCGAGAACGAAAACGTGGAGACTCATGTATTGCATGCACAGGATGTTGATCCTCTCACTCCAGATCAGGTAATCGAACTCCTCAAGGAGGGCAACAAAGCATTTGTTGAACACCACACTCACAACCGAGATGCAGTGGCTCAGCTCAAGGAGTCGGCTCACGATGGCCAGCATCCTTTGGCTATTGTGCTTTCATGCATCGATGCTCGCGTGCCAGTTGAGATTCTCTTCGACAAGGGCGTAGGCGACATCTTCGTGACCCGCGTAGCAGGCAACGTAGTGAGTGGCGATATTCTTGGTTCAATGGAGTATGCTTGCGGCCACGGCGGTAGCAAGGTAGTTGTAGTAATGGGCCACAAGCAGTGTGGTGCTGTTCATAGCGCATGCGAAGGTGCCAATGGTGGCAACTTGACCGATATGCTCTCAAAGATTTCTCCTGCCATCGAGAGCGAGCAGGCTAAGGGCACCAACCTCGAGGAGGTAGAGGGCCAGAATGCAGTTTCTCGCCAGAATGCTCTCAACATGGTTGAGGCTGTTCGTCAGGGTAGCGAAGAACTTCGCGAGCTCGAGGCTGAAGGCAAGATCAAGATTGTTGCTGCTATGTTCGATCTCGAGACTGGTCTCGTTGAGTTCATCTAATCAGCACAGCTTTTAGCTAAATATATAAAAAGTGTTGCAACCTCACGTTGGCGTGGAGTTGCAACATTTTTTATGTTCAAAAAACCTCTTGTTCAGAAGATAATATAAAAGAGAACGGGCACCAGCAACGAAGGAAGCAGGTTAACGGTCTTACAATCCTTGATGCCCAATATGCTGAGACCCGAACTGAGAATCAACACTCCGCCCTCAATGCTGAGTTCTGCCTTGAGCGCTTCGGGCATTACATCGCCCAAAAAGAAACCCACGGC
>JAUNCV010000130.1:5610-5870 GCA_030526445.1 Bacteroidales bacterium
AAACATTCCTTGCCAGCAAAAAAGCATCGGTGCTGCCCACAGCATAATGCGTCCATAGGTAGCAGCCAGCACGGTCGAAGTCACCAGATCGAGCGTTGCATTGGTATAAAGAAAAGTGTTGGCTGGCTCGCTCAAAGCCCAACCCTTTGTGGGCGAAAGCGCCGAAAGCACCGGACCCACAATGCTGAAAGTGCCGATGGCATAGAGCAGAAATCCAGTCATGAGCCCTTGCAATCCATTCTGTCGTTTCGAGCCCGATT
>JAUNCV010000002.1:0-4709 GCA_030526445.1 Bacteroidales bacterium
GGAGGTGAAGGACAGCAACACTCGATAGAGGAGTTTTATCAGGCAAAGCTCAACTTTGTCATGGCAGAGCTCAAACTCACAGAGAGCGACTCACTGCGCTTCGCACCCCTGTATAAAGAATATCAGCAAGCCAAAGGCGAACTGATGAAGAGTGCAGGCAAGGGAAGAGCCATCATGCGCAAGATGCGCAAGCAGGAAGCCATCAGCGAGGCAGAATATAAGGAGGCCACCCAGGGCGAGCTCGAATACAAGCTCAAGGATGCCGAACTCAACAAGGCCTGGTATGAGAAATTTGGTGAAGTGCTTGCCCCACAGCAGCTCTATACATTGCTTCGAACAGAAGAGCGTTTTGCCACAGAAATGATGAGAAAACGCGGCAGACCCAACCATGACAATAAACGTCAGGGAAAGCCTCAGAAGTAAGCAAAATCGACACTTAAACAATAAAAAACAGCAGAAAAAGCCGCTTAAATGTTGTTCTTCAACATAAAATTGTGCTTTTTCTGCTTTATTATTTGCATTTCTATAGGAATATTGCGTATCTTTACACCCGAAAAATGTTTATTCCTTAAATATCACTTACAATATGGTACTTGATTCACTTAAGAACTCAGCCAAGTATGAGTCCTTGCATCCAGCCTTCAAGAAGGCGTTTGAGTTTATCAAAAACACCGACTGGAGTCAGCAGGAGCCGGGAAAGATCATGCTCGATGGCCAGGATCTGTTTGTCAACTATGCCGTGTGCAAGACCAAGACAGCCGAGACTGCCAAGATGGAGACACACAACGCTTATCTTGACATTCAGGTATCGCTTGAGAAAGACGAAGTGATGGGCTACACCCCAACCTGCGACCTCAAGCAGCCTCTTGATGCCTATAATGCAGAAAAGGACATCACATTCTTTGCAGACAAAGCACAGAACTTCATCACCGTAAAGCCAGGACAGTTTGCTATCTTCTGGCCAGAGGATGGACACCAGCCGGGCATTGCAGAGGGTGAGTGGAAAAAAATCATCGTAAAAGTAAAACTATAACATTTAGACAACTTAAAAGAATACTATGGCAAAGCAAACCATTATCAAAGCTTGTCCAAGCAACACAAATGCCATCCTGGCAACCAAGGACGATGTGAAGATTAATCATTTCTTCAACAAGTTGAAGCCATCCATGCTGCGCATTATCAGCAACGACCAGTATCTGGAGCCTTATGGAGACGCCATTCTGGGCCGTTACAAGTATGCCATGTGGAAAGAGCACGAACTCACAGCACAGACCAAGGACCTTGTAGACCTTGCATCGGGCTACACTTACTTCGGCCTGCACTTTAACAAAAAGACCGGATGGGTGCTTAGAGAATGGGCTCCTAATGCTACCAAGATCTATCTGGTGGGCCAGTTTAACGACTGGCAGGAGCGAGAAGATTATGCAATGACCAAACTGGGCGACAATGGTATCTGGGAGATTCAGTTGCCTGCGGATGCCTTGCATCATCAGGACCTCTACAAGCTCAAGGTATATTGGGAAGGTGGTTGCGGCGAGCGTATCCCTTCGTATGCAGAGCGCGTAGTACAGGACGAAGAGACCAAGATCTTCTCGGCACAGGTATGGGCACCGAAGACCCCTTATCGCTTCAAGAACAAGATCTTCAAGCCACAGATTGACCCACTCATGATTTATGAGTGCCACATTGGCATGGGCACTTCGGAAGAGAAGGTGGGCAGCTATGAAGAGTTCCGCCTCAACGTATTGCCACGCGTACGCCGACTGGGTTATACAGCCATTCAGATCATGGCTATCCAGGAGCACCCATACTATGGTTCGTTTGGCTATCATGTATCGAACTTCTTTGCAGCCAGCAGCCGTTTCGGTACACCAGAAGAGCTGAAGCGTCTTGTGGATGATGCACACGGCATGGGTATTGCTGTGATTATGGACATTGTGCACAGCCATGCCGTAAAGAATGAAATTGAGGGCCTTGGCAACTTCTGCGGTATGCCAAACCAGTACTTCCACAGCGGAGGCAGACGAGAGCACCCAGCCTGGGACTCACTTTGCTTCGACTATGGCAACAATCAGGTGCTTCACTTCTTGCTGAGCAACTGCAAGTACTGGCTTGATGTATATAACTTCGACGGATTCCGTTTCGATGGCGTTACCTCAATGCTTTATTGCAACCACGGCCTTGGACAGGACTTCGGCGGTTATGGTGACTACTACAACGGCAACCAGGACGGCGATGCTATTTGCTACCTGACATTGGCCAACAAGATGATTCATCAGTTCAAGCCAAATGCTATCACCATTGCAGAAGAGATGTCGGGTATGCCAGGTCTGGCTTGTCCGGTAGAGTGGGGCGGCATGGGCTTCGACTATCGTCTGGCTATGGGTATTCCTGACTACTGGATCAAGTTGCTCAAGGAGAAGAGCGATGAAGAGTGGAACACAACCGACATCTTCTGGACTTTGACCAACCGCCGTATGGACGAGCGTACCATCTCGTATGTAGAGAGCCACGACCAGGCATTGGTAGGTGATAAGACTGTTATCTTCCGCCTCATCGACAGCGATATGTACTGGCACTTCCGCATCGGCGATGAGAACCTCAACGTGCACCGAGGCATTGCATTGCACAAGATGATCAGACTCATCACCATGAGTACTATGAATGGTGGTTACCTGAACTTCATGGGTAATGAGTTTGGACACCCAGAGTGGATTGACTTCCCACGTGAGGGTAATGGCTGGAGCTACAAGTATGCACGTCGTCAGTGGGATCTTGTAGACCGTGAAGACCTCAACTTCAAGTATCTCAATGGCTGGGATCGTGATGCAGTGCATTTGCTCACCAGCGTGCACCGTTTCAGTGACTCGCCAATCATTCCTATCTGGGATAACCGTGGCGACCATGTGATAGCCTTCGAGCGCCGTCGTCTGCTCTTTGTATTCAACTTCGATGCAGAGCGTTCATTTACCGACTACGGATTCCTTGTTAAGAACGGAGAATACACACTTGTTCTCAATTCGGATGATCCTAAGTATGGCGGCTTCGGCAACGTATCGGCTGATGCTCCTTACCAGACACAGCATGACCCTGTATATGAAGCTGACGGCAAGGGCTGGTTGAAGCTTTATGTTCCAGCTCGAAGTGTACTTGTATTCCGTAGATCAATGTTCAATGACAAAGATTAAACGAACAACCGCAATATTATGTAGTTGCTTCCTCTGTGCTGCTCTGGCGGCGCAGAGGAAGCACTCTGTCATACTGGTGACTATTGACGGCATGCGCAATGAGATGGTGACATCGGACCACATGCCTTCGCCCTTCATGAAGCAACTGGTAGAAGAGCGTGGAGCTATGTTTGTTGACAGTGTGCTCACTGTGGCACCATCGATGACCTACCCAACACATACCGCCATAATAACGGGTAAAACGCCTCTGGAACACGGTATTCAGAGCAATGGCATATTTACCTACAACAGAGCAGGAGAGACCCGCTACAACCTGTATGCAGACTCTATAAAGCAACCAACCCTCTGGCAATGGGTCAAAGAACAGGGAGGAACAACGGCCTCAATTTTCTGGCCTGTAAGCACCGCCTCGAAGTGGATAGACTATAACGTGCCTGAGTACTATGCAGCACCTGAGGAGAACTGGAAAGGTGGTGCTATGGAGTATATCAGACCCGTGTGCACTCCAGAAGGTTTGCTAGCCGAACTAGAGAGAGAAGCCACAGGGCGTATGACCGATGCCACACTGCGTGCCAATTCGTTTGAATATGACGCCAAGAGTGCCTATATGGTCAACTATCTGATGAACCAATACAGACCGGAACTCACTACGCTACATCTGATTACGACCGATTATGCACAGCATGCTATGGGCACTGAGGGATATAAGGTGCAACAGACCGTAGCATCGGCCGATAATGCCATAGGGCTCATCATTGAGAACCTTGAATACATGCACCTCATGGACAGCACTACAATCATAGTGTGTGGCGACCATGGCTTTGTACAGGCACGATGGAGACTTAACCCAAATGTATTGCTCACACAGGCTGGACTGCTCAGTCAGGAGCCAGGCGGAGAATGGCAAGGATGCTTCAGCACGTTAGGTGCCGCTTCGTACCTCTACTTGAACCCAGAACTTTCGGCCAAGAAACAGAAAAAAGCGCTCAAAGAGATGCGAGCATTGTTTGAGAACCAGCCAGACAGCATTCGCAGCCTGTACAGTATTCTTGACAATCAGGAAATCATTGAATTGGGAGGTGACCCGATGGCTGCCCTCTGCATAGATCCGGTGGCTGGAGCGGCTTGTAAAAACAACAGAACGGGCGAATGGTATGGTAAGGCTACGGGTGGCTATCATGGCTATATGAACGGCTGTACGCCCACCTGTCTGCTCATTTACGGAGCAGGAGCTAAAGACCCTCATTTGCTGGATGGATTGCTGGAAACAGGTAATGTTGAAGCAGGCAACAGCGGAAAGAAAGTGATGAAGCAGACATCGATTGCAACACTGGTAAAGCGTTTGCTTGAAAAGCATTAACCCAGTATTTGCGACGAAAAGAAGCCGAAAAAAGCAGTTTGTACACGAATTGTTTGGATATTACGCAAAATAATATTATTTTCGCGCCTGCAAAATTAAAAAACTTTATTAGAGATATGAAAGATAATTCTTGGCAGAGCTTTATGAACAAGGGTGCGCAG
>JAUNCV010000002.1:4719-35448 GCA_030526445.1 Bacteroidales bacterium
CGGTGTGAAAGGTGCTGCAAACTCAAAGGGCAACAAAGCTGCCGCAAAGCAGATGAACCGTCGCACCCAGTAATTGGGAAACTGACGGACAGACAGCAAACAAATAATGGCGATCCTCAATGCGAGGACCGCCATTTTTTAATGTATAACGTCGTAGAGAAATCAGAAATTGATCAACTCACGGAAGTTGTAGATGCCATTGTGCTGAACATACCAAAGAATACCAGCAATGACAGCGAGCACAACCAACCAACTGATGACACGAGCAGTAGTATTCTTCTCTGCAAACGGATCGCTGGCAACTACCTTAGGATACTTAGCCTGCTGGGTAAGAGTTTCGCCAAATGGAATGTTAACCTTAGCCTGTGCATTGACAGCCCAACCATTGGCATTGAGGAGAGGAGCCAGATTACGCTTGCGGAGCTTGCTCCAAGCAATAAACATAGATGGACCAGAGATGAGCAACAGAATAGCCAGGATAACGAGTGGGAACTGCCACCAGGTGAGACCCATGAGACCCTTGCCAACAGCTACAAGAGCAGAACCAATCATGCCCACAGCCATGCCTACAGCAGCAAAGATACCAGCATACTTAGCGATATCGAAACCAGTGGTAGGAGCAGCCTCCTTCTTAGCCTCTTCAGGAGTCTTGGCGAGATCAGCCTTCACAGAATCGGTCTTCTCGTTGATAGCCGAGGTAGTGCTTGCCGAAACCTCATTCTCCTTTTCAGCAGCGAACTTATTGATATTATCTTCGATAAGCTTAGCCATCTTCTTATAAGGAGTCCACATAGCCTGACGGATGCTGATAGGATTTTCGATGATAGCGGTAACCTTAGCATCGAAATCGCGGCCCTTACGATCGTAGAAGATACAATTCTTGCCTACGAAAAGATCGTCAACATCGCCGACTGTCATAGCAGCAGTGATGCTGAAGCTCTCGTTGTAAACCTTGCTTGAGCAAGCGCAGGTGATGAGGTACATGCCGCTCTTTGGAGCCTGAGCTGCCACAGCGCCTGCATCGGCTACACGAACGCAGAGATCGCAAGTACGCTGATCGATGAGCAAAGTACCTGCCTGGAAGATTGCCTTGGTGTCAGGGCAATAGAAATCCTGCAAGGTGACATAATTCTTGAGCAAAGTATAGAAGTCGCGAGTGAGGTGGAGAAGTTTGTCGACCATCTGCACGGTGATAGTCTCCTCATCGAGCTTGATATCGGTTTCCTTGATGTCAATGCTCTTCTGGTAATCGCGATAAGCCTGAATGCTATTGCCAAGTTTAGACCAAAGCTCTTCGGTAACAGCCTTCTCGCCCTTGCAAGCAGCCTTGATAACATTCCACTGAGCAGTCCAGGCTGGGTTAATATCGGCATCGAAAGGAATAATGTTGCTACCATCGATTCGAGCAATAGGATAAGCAGCGATTTCCTCCATCTTAGCAGTAAGGTTCTCAGCGCTGATAGCCTCGATCTGAGCTACCTGAACATCGAGCGCAGCGGTACCCTCCTGTGCATATTTAGCAAGCTGAGCGCGCATGAAGAAATCTTTCACCTTGGCATCGAGAGCCTTGTATGCAGCCTCAACAGCATCGGTCTGATCGCCGAATGGAGCCTCGAGCGCAGCGTTCTTATCGATAGCGGCTACAGCAGCTTCATACTTGCTCTTGAGAACGGCAGCAAGGCAGCTTGCACTATCGGCAAGTGAGATTTCCTGAGCATCGGCCTTACCGAGCTGCTGGAGAACGGTGCATGCAGCATCGTAGAGTTTTTTGCCCTCTTCGCAATCCTGGTTGATGACAGAGAGTGGAAGAGTGTCAGTGCCCTTGACAATGAGTTCCTTGTCATTGAGGATCTGCACGAGCCAGTTGGCTACGGCAACAACCTCACCGATGTGAATGACGCCATCAGCATTGGTATCCATGTACTTGAGCGAC
The DNA here is from genome assembly GCA_030526445.1 of Bacteroidales bacterium. Taxonomy (GTDB): domain Bacteria; phylum Bacteroidota; class Bacteroidia; order Bacteroidales; family UBA3663; genus Liminaster. Next base: position 6,653 of record JAUNCV010000002.1, read on the forward strand.
TGCTCATCGATCTCAAGACCCTTGGTTGGGCAAGAGGTGATGGTCCACATTTTCTGGTCAAGCTCGCCAAGATGAGCGATATCTTCGCCCGTTGCAATTCTGACGCGAGTGATGCCGCCAACGCGGCTGAAATTCCATTTATAGGCCATAATGAAATAAAAGGTAAAAGTTATTTATAAATTAGTATAAACTAAGAATTTCGCAAACAATAAAATTACTACCACCAACGAAGATGGCATCTGATTCGGACGCCGCATTCTTTGCAGCTTCAAATGCCTCCTTTGGAGATGCGTAACAAGCACCTTCGAGCCCAAGTGGCGCACACATCTGCTGTAACTGAGCAGCAGGCAAGGCACGAGGGGTAGGAGCATTACAGAAATAGTAGGTAGCAGCAGTGGGGAGAAGACGAAGCACAGACTCAATATCTTTATCGGCCACCATGCCAAAGACAATGTGCAAATGTGGATGCGTTTCGGCCAGTTGCTGCAACTGAGGACCAAGGTAAGAGAAGCAACCCTCATTGTGGCCAGTATCGCAAACCACATAAGGATGATCGGCTAACTGCTCCCAACGACCACGTAGGTGGGTGAGTTCGAGAACACGGCTAAAGCCTTCGTGCAACTGCCCTTCGTTGATATTATAACCTTGCTGGCGCAACAAATGCACTGCCGTGAGAATGGTGTTGGCATTGTGTGGCTGGCAAGCGCCTTGAAGAGGAGAGGAGAGATCGCCATCGTTGATAGTGCGATAAATATTTCGGCCTACCTCATGTTCGACCCACATGATTTGAGGTTTATCGGCAGCGAACTTCAAGCGACTCACCTCGTGCAACTGTGCATTCTGCTGGAAGGTGAAGCGCACACGTTCGTCGTCACACTCACCAATGACGCAAGGTACACCAGGTTTCATAATGCCTGCCTGTTCGGCCGCTATCTGAGGCAAAGTATCGCCCAAGAACTGCATGTGATCGAATGAAATATTGGTGATAATGCAAAGATCAGGGTGGATGATGTTGGTGCTATCAAGACGACCGCCAAGACCGACTTCGATAACCGCTACATCGACCTTCTGCTCCGCAAAATAGCAGAAAGCCATCATGTTGGTAAGTTCAAAGAACGTAGGCTGCAAATGAGCCATCTGAGGCTGCCACTGAGCCACCCAGTCAATGACATATTGATGATCGATAGGGGAGCCATTCACGCGAATTCGCTCATCAAAATCGAGCAGATGAGGCGAAGTGAAAAGTCCGACCTTATATCCTGCACACTGCAAGATAGAGGCGAGCGTGTGGCTGCATGAACCCTTACCATTGGTGCCACCTACATGGATGGTTCGGAACTTTTGATGTGGAAAGTTGAGGAGCGCATCCATTTCGCAGACGCGCTCCAAACCTGGTTTATAGGCATGAGCTCCCTGAGTTTCGAACACAGGGAGCTGAGCATAAAGGAAATCGAGAGTTTCCTGATAGTTCATTATTGAAAATTAACAGTTAACAATTAACAATTCATGGATTGCTGATCGCAACTATATTCAAAGCATTGTCTTAGAACAACTTCTCAGGGTAGGTACCATCCTCAACTAGCTTAGCGATGCGAGCTACGGTATCTGGACGATCCTCTGCATAGGTAACGCCAAACCACTTAGAGGTAGTATCAAGAACCTTGCAGGTAGCGGTACCCTCGGTGATGAGCTTGTTGATCATGAGAGGAATGAAGAACTCAGCCTTGAGATTGCTGATGTTAGCAGGATCTGAGAGGAACTCCTTGAAATAAGCCTCAGAGTACTCGAAGTAGTCAGGAGTAAAGCCCCACATGTTCATTGAAACAGGAGTCTCGTCAGCAATGTTGATCCACTCGCCATCCTCCTTGTTATCCTTGCGGTAAGCAACGGTACCATCGACACGTGCAATCTTAGTGCACTCAACACAAGTGGTAAGGCAGCCGTTTTCGTCCTTCGAGCAGATACCGCGAGAAACGGTACCATTCTCAGAGAGTGTATTAGCTACACGGAAGCCGACCATAGCATACTGACCCTTTGCATTCTCAGGAAGCTCAGAGAGGAACTTGCCCATAACCATAAATGCATCGCGGTTGTAGAAGTCATCGCAGTTGATAACACAGAAAGGCTCCTTGATAACATCCTTACCCATGAGCACAGCATGATTGGTACCCCATGGCTTTACACGACCCTCAGGGACAGAGAAGCCCTCAGGAAGGGCGTCGATGCTCTGGAAGCAGAGCTCGCACTTAACCTTGCCCTCGTACTTAGCAAGAATCTGGGTACGGAACTGCTCTTCGAAATCCTTACGAATAACCCAGACAATCTTACCGAAGCCAGCCTGAATAGCGTCGTATATTGAAAAATCCATGATAGTTTCACCGTGAGGACCTACACCATCGAGCTGCTTGAGTCCACCATAACGGCTGCCCATGCCGGCAGCGAGAAGGAAAAGAGTTGGTTTCATAGAAGATAAAAAGTTATATGGTTTAAAAGTGAATGTAATAATTTACAACTGCGAAATTACATATTTATTGTTGAAATTGCAACATATTTGTAGGATTTTTTAACATTATAATGAAAAATTAGAGTAAAATTGCAATATTTCGGCTCTGAAGCATACAACTTAACCAAAAAAACTCCATATTTGTGGTGTCGGTACCCGACATTTATTTGATTATAAACTTAAAAGAATACGCCTATCGCAACATCTTTACGCATTAACCAATACATTAAGATAAGATGAAAAATCTTACAGACGAGTGCTTGGTTGCACTCTTTGCGCAAGGAACGAACGAGGCGTTCGACGAATTGTTGTGCCGCTATAAGGACAAGTTGTACACATATATATTAGGTGCTGTGCAAAGTCGAGAGCAGGCTGAAGACATATTTCAGGACACCTTCACGAAAACCATTGTCACCATAAAATCGGGCCGCTACACTGAGCGAGGACGTTTTTCAAGTTTCCTCTATCGTGTGGCGCATAATTGCGTGACCGATGTATATCGCAAAGAGCAGCAGATGTTGGTGGTCAATGAGAGTGATTGTGACTATGACATCTTTGGCAAAAAGAATGTAATAGAACAGTCGGAACAGAGTCGAGAGGACAAAATAGCATATCGACAGATTTTGGCTGACATCAGGCGTATGATTGCTTTTCTGCCTGCGGAGCAGAGGCAGATCATCACGATGCGATATTATAAGAATATGCAGTTTAACGAAATTGCAGAAGTGCTTGGCATTAGCATCAATACTGCATTGGGACGTGTTCATTACGCGCTTATCAACCTGAGGAAACTAAGCGAAAAACACCACATTTCTTTGGCTATTTAATCAACAATAATAATAAAAATCTGCCTGGCTCCACAATAAAGCCAGGCAGATTGCGTTATTATAGTATGAAACATAAAATGTCAGCAACTGTTGTATCGCAAATCAAGAAAAAACTGAAGCTTAAAGGTCCCAGCGTGGAGACATTGTTGATGCTCCAACTGTTTGCCCGTTGCTATGAGCCACCTCAGAAGAGCGATGGTTCGATGAAAATCTTCTGACCAGAGAATCCATCGAGGTCAATAAGACGAACCTCATGGAGGAGATGAAGCAGCAGAATGTGAGACTGATCATCTGAATGAACGATCTCTTTATCTATTGTTTCGGACAGAGCTGGAGAGATAAGCAGATACTGATCGTCAGTTCTCTCTTCCCTAAGACGAAGATTAAGTTGTGTATGCTGTTCGAGAACGCTGATAAAGGCCTTGATACCGCCTTTGTCGGCGTATATTTTTTCCATACGCTCTGTAATGCTTTGATTGATTACAGGTGCTATTTTTCCCGAACTGGTGGCTTGGTCAAGATAAGCATCGATTTCGTTGCCAAGCTGACCTTCGATGCGTGCTATCAGATCATCTCCATCAATAGGAGCAGGTTTGCCCAATAAAATAGACACAACCTTGATATATTGGTTCAAGAAGTATTCGCTATCTGCTTCAAGTTGCACACAAGCCTGATCAAGCTGCTGCTGGCTGAAGCTGCCCATAATCTCTTTTGGATTGGCCTCATTCACCAGTTGAGAGATAACACTGTGTGCTTGAGTGCAGAGTTTCTGGCTTTCATCGAAACGCTCAATCATAGCCTGAACTGCAGGAATGAGTTCGTTGAGCAGCTTAAGAGCAAAACCATAACCAGGAATGATTGATTTTAGCGTATACAATTTCTGTAAAGCTTCAGTATAAGCATTGAGGACTTTTGTGTCCTTGCCTACAAGGCGAGAGAAAATGTTTAGTGCATTCCATTTGTTGGTGATATCAAGCACATCAAGTTCGCACATTTTCAGCTGTTGCTCTGTGTCGGCTTGCATATTCTGTATCTCGATAGCACGTTGCTGCAAGATGTTGACAATGGCGCGAAGTATATTTTTCTGAGCTTCGGGCGTAAAAGGCTTTGCAAGCAGTTCCTTGTACAGTACCTGATGAATAATTGAGAGCATTACCGATGAGTAGATATCGGTTTTCTTGCCTTGCATCTGGAAGAAATAATCGACACCCATGCTGCGAAACCTGCTCTGGTACTGCACATCCATACGCTGGCGAATCTTTGTAAGCCATTCTTCTCTTGGAATATCGCCCAAAGCCTGAGATTGGAGTTCGGTTGTTTCAATCCAGAAATTGTCAATAGTCTTCCACTTGGTTTCGTTGTGATCATCAATATTGATGAACATCTCCTCTTGAAGGGTGATGCGTTTAGGTTCAATAGGCACATTGGCAAGAATGCGTTGAGCCAGGTCTATGCACATCTGCATAGGCACAGGGTTGCGTTCTGGCTTCGAATATTGCATCAATTGCTCAACATATTTCAATTGCAAGAATCGGCGTACCTCTTGTTCTGGATAGGTTATGCCGGCAGCATTGAAAGTGCCGAAAATGGCAGGCCATTCCTCTTGTTGTACACTCTCAGTCTGAGGCAATGCAACCGGTGCAATATTTGCTTGAATCGTGTCGTGTAAATAAACCGCCAATGATTGCATAGAAAGGTCATGATAAAGATATATCTGATTGACAAAGCGGAAATCGGAATAACTGGCTACGAGATTGTTGATATATGCAAGGTTATCCCAAACGATGCGTAGTTGTTTATCGTTGAGCAATTCAGGAGATGCAAAACGAGCATAGACAACGACAGGATATTTTAAATTATCAGCTGCAGGGAAAGTGCGATGGATAAGTCGTACTGTCTGTTCAAGAGCCAATGCCTCCTCGCTCTTCTCAAGGTCGATACAAAGGTGGAAGGTAACATCGCTCAAATTGGTTTCTTTACGGCGTAACTCATTTACATCGTGTATAAGTTCTCGAGCTTCAGGTGTTTTGGCCGAAAAGATGAGCGAAGCACGGCGCGCACCCGGTACAACCTGCATGAATTGACGGAAGACCGGGTTTTCGAGACGCGAGTGCGAATAGTTGAGAAAAAGGATGCAATGTTTCACTCCTTGTGACAATTTTCTTGATTGAATAAAATTGAAGATTAATCTTCTTTAAGTGGATTCATAAGTTCATTGTAGCAACTGCGGCACAATGGCTCATACTCTTTGGTTTCGCCCAACAGCACAAGTTCATTGCTCTGTGCTGTGCGATATGAGAAATTGGCAAGACGACCACAACGAACGCAGATGGCGCGTGTTTTATATACTTCATCTGCCACAGCCATCAATTCGGGCATAGGACCGAAAGGATGGCCGAGAAAATCCATGTCAAGACCGGCACAAATGACACGTTTGCCCTGAGCAGCCATAGTCACGGCAACTTCGACAACATTATGATCAAAGAACTGAGCCTCGTCAATGGCAATAACATCGGCATCCTTACCATAATGAATAATAAGGCGTGCATTTTCGATAGGAATGGCAGAGATTGAAGTTTGGTCATGGCTCACCACATCGTCCTTGCTGTAACGAATATCGAGAGTAGGTTTGAATATATAAACCTTCTGCTTAGCTATTTGTGCACGCTTTACACGGCGAATCAGTTCTTCGGTCTTACCAGAGAACATTGATCCACACACTACTTCAATAGAGCCTGATCGGCTAAGTTCATGCATTTTGTCTTTAAACATTGTGTTATGTAGTTTAGATAATTACTTATTTAGTTTTCGGCCAGTGCAGTAAGTACGTTGATTACATAGTCACCTACACGTTCGCACTCATTGATGAGTTCCATAAAGTAGGTGGTTTGTTCGTAATCTGTGGCCTTTTGCTCGAGCATCTCGTTACGCATTTGTGTGCGATAGTTGTTTATTTCATCCTCCATGTTATATGCCTTGTTGAGAGCTGATTCGGAGAGCGACTCATGCTCAAGACATTTGACCATGTGAGCGAGAGCTGCATCGGTGAGTTGTATCATTTTTTGCAGTTTTCGCTGATGAACAATAGAGAACCGAATTCTGTGTTCTTGTTTGCGGGAAAGTGTGCATGACATGTGATAAATGCTGTCGGCAATACTTTCCAGTTCATCGATCATCTTATAATAGCTGCGTGAAAGAAGATCAGAATCTGCACTCAAGCTTTTAGGGCTGATTTTATTCAGATAGTTTGCAATCTCCTCTTCGGCAGCATCGCTTTTTTGTTCCATCATACGAATAGTGTGAAAAAGGCTATGAAGATTTTCACTACTATTTTGTTCGGACATCATGGTCTTAACATAGTTAAACATCAAGCAGGTGTCATTAGCATAACGACTTGTTTCTTTTCGAACTTGCAACAATGCTATTTCGCCTGATTCGACGTAGCCATTACCTATAAACTTCAGTTTGAAGCTTTCGTCTTTATTACTATTGTCAGGAATGAGCCATGTTATGACCTCTGCCATCCAGTGAGTGAAACCCAACTGCAAGGCAACATTCACAATATTAAATAAAGTATGAAACATTGCCAAACAGAGTGCCATGTTTCTTGGGGATATATCACGACATAGCATCGGGCAGAACTCCTCGTTCACAAAGAAAAATATAAGGGGTATGGCCCAGATAGTGCCTAGTAAATTAAAGCACAAGTGACCGACTGCAGATCGTTTTGCCATAGTGTTGGCCGAAAGAGACATGACAAGAGGTGTAATGCAGGTGCCAATATTGCATCCTACGATAATGGCCAATGCTATGTTCATTTGTATCCAGCCACACACACACAGCATCAGTGTCAGCGTGAAGGCTACACTGGAAGCCTGTACACTCACGGTTAAAAGAAGTCCGAAGAGAAGTGCCAGAATCGAAGAGAGGATTCCCATGTGACACACGTTTGAAAGCATGGTTGCCAACTGAGGGAAATTGTCGGCAAGAGGCATAAAATTCTTCAGAATTGAGATTGCCAGAAAGAGCAAAGAAAAGCCCATCAAGAAATCTCCCCAATTATGGCAATTAGGCTGCTTTGTGTGTTGCAAAGGCATAGCCAAAGCTATAAGTGGCAAAAGAAACCATTCAAGATTAAAATAGAACCCGAAGAATGCAATGAGCCAGGTGGTGACTGTAGTGCCGACATTTGCACCCATCACAACAGGTATCGATTGTTTGAGCGAAATAATGCCTGCATTTACAAAACTCACAATAGTCACCATCGTAGCCTTTGAAGATTGAACTAAGGCTGTGACCAATGTACCGGCAAGCATGCCCGAGAATCGATTACGAGTGATGACAGAAAGCATGGATCGCAGACGATCGCCTACAATCTTTTGTAGCCCTTCGCTCATGATCTTTAAGGCGAAGAGAAAGAGTGCTATGCTGCCTATGATAGATAGTATCTGAATCATTTTAGAATGTTTCGGTAGGTTTTGCCAATGGTGAGACGTTGACCGTTACTCATCGTTACCTCGTTGCCATCGATGCTGGCAATAGCACGACGATTGATAATGGCAGAACGATGAATTCGTACAAATTCAGCAGGAAGCTGCTGTTCAAAACTATGCAACGGAGCAAGCACCATACGATTTTGCCCGTTGAACAGAGAAATGCGTACATAGTCTTTTAAGGACTCCAAACATACAATATTTGAAGCATGAAGGGTTTCATCACGTCCATCACAACGAATGGACAGGGTCGCTGCATGTATCTCTCTGTCAAGCTGACGTAAACGTAGTGTCTCTTTTACTTTGGCCAAGGCTGTTGAAAGACGTTCTATTGTGATGGGTTTGAGAAGATAGTCTGCTACCTGAAATCCGAATGCTGGAAGTGCATACTGATCATAGGCTGTTGTTATGATCACTTGAAGTTCACCAGCAGGAAGTCGTTCGAGCAATTGCATGCCAGTAATTTCAGGCATCTGGATATCGAGAAACAAAACATCGGGAGTTTCTCTATTGATGGCTGCCAGGACACTCATTCCGTTGTCGAAAAGCGAAATATCGGGGCCTTCGCCGAGTTTTTCCAGAAAAAACTTAAGTTTTGCGGCGGCCAATGGCTCGTCTTCAGCAATATATATACGCATGATTGCAAAAATAAATATGCGTTTTTAACCGATAATTCGGTTTACAATCTGCTGAGGTTCAATACCAGAGAGACAACGGTAATCTCCAAATTTGCAGGGCTTATTGCCGTATACTGAGCAAGGACGACAAGGCAGAGACAACTGGACTACATCTTCTTCTTTTTGACCGAAACCGAGGAAGCCTGCAAAGATATGGGTTGCCCCCCAAACACTAACCACACGAGTACCGACTAGCGAAGCTAAATGCATATTGGCCGAATCCATGCTCACTACGCAATCCAGATGTGCCATAAGTGCCATGTCTTCAGCAAAAAACTGACGACCTGCAGTATTATGGATGCGCTCAGGACATCGTTCGGCCCAAATGTCGAGTTCTGCTTGTTCGTTAGGTCCTCCAAGCAGATATATGTGACGATCGGCGTTCTCTTTAAGCAGTAGATCTATCACCTCGAGCATCTTCTCTTTTGGATAGATTTTACCTTTATGCTGTGCGAATGGAGCAATAGCGACAGAGTGACTACCCTTCACATCATAAAACATATTTTTGCGCACTTCTGCGACATCGTATGAAAGTTGAGCGTTCAGTCCGAGTTTTTCGAACACCTCTTGATATCTAACAACGCCAGACTTGAGTTGAACATTTGATTTATGAGCCACAAGAGCCTTTTTTTCTTTACGGCCTTTGTTAATATGCTTGCGCATTTTGCCTGAGATGCCGAAACGGAAACGAAGCCATTGGGTACGGAGAACATCATGGAGGTCTGCAACCGCATCGAAATTTTCATTCTGCAGTTCCTTATATAGACGATTCAGTCCAACTATGCCTGGATAATCATTATGAGGATTAATGCCTCGTACATGTAAATTTGGCACATTGCTGGTTACAGCACGATATATTTTTTCACCCATTTTACTCGTGAGCATTGTCACTTCTATCTCGGGGTGATTTATACACACTGAGACAACAGAAGGCACTGTCATGGCTATATCGCCAAGGGCCGAAAAACGAATCACAAGTAGTTTGTGGATCATGAATATCGAGGTTATTAGTATATAAAAAAATAATGTAGCGCCGCAAATATACTAAAAAAATTGAGAAAAAAGCAAGGATTTAAAAAAAATAATTATCTTTGCGCCAATAATTAAAAGTACTATGCAAGTTTGTATCGCAGAGAAACCAAGTGTTGCCCGAGATATTTCTCGTTTGTTAGGAGCTACTCGACAAGTCCGAGGACAGGTATCGGGCACAGGATATTATGAAGGAAATGGCTATCAGGTTACCTGGACATTCGGCCACCTTTGTGAGCTCAAAAATCCCGAAGATTATACCCCAATGTGGAAGGCCTGGGCTGAAAGCCGTTTGCCCATGATTCCACAGCAGTTTGGCATAACTGTCAAGCCCGAAGAACATGTCAAGGAACAGATGCGCATCATTACTCAGTTATATAGCCAGGCTGACAGCATTGTTAACTGTGGAGATGCTGGACAAGAAGGTGAGCTAATTCAAAGATGGGTTATGCAAAAAGCAGGCATTCTTTGGGATTCTGTTGAACAACACTATAAACGCCCAGACGGACAAAAGTGTGAGGTGCTTCGTCTTTGGATCAACTCAATGACTGATGAAGCAATACTCGAAGGTTTTCGAAATCTGAAACCGCAACAAGAATACGACCGACTTTACATGGCAGGTCTTAGCCGAGCTATTGGAGATTGGTTACTTGGTATGAATGCTTCGCGTCTTTATACAATACATTATGGTCACCGTGATCAACGTCAGGTCATTTCTATCGGACGTGTGCAAACTCCGACATTGGCTCTAATTGTAAAGCGACATTGGGAAATTGTTAACTTTGTGCCACAACAATATTGGGAACTTAAAACCGAGTATCGCAATGTAGTATTTAATTCGACAAAGGGACGTTACGACAATGTTGAAGAGGCTCAGAAAGCAATTGACCATATTCGACAAAAACCTTTCTATATCACAGATATACAGAAGAAACAGGGTAAAGAAAAGCAGCCTAGGTTGTATGATCTTACCTCTCTTCAGGTTGACTGCAATCGCAAGTATGGTTTTTCGGCTGACGATACGTTAAAGTATATACAAAGTCTTTATGAGAAGAAATTAACAACTTATCCTCGCGTAGACACGACCTATTTACCTGATGACCAGTATGTAAAGTGTCCAGCCATCATGCAGGGCTTACGTGGGTATGAGCATTTAGTGCTTCCATTGTTGCAAGGTGGCAAGAAGTTGCCCAAAAGCAAACAAGTCTTTGACAATAGCAAAGTGACAGACCACCATGCCATCATTCCAACAGGTGTGCCAGCCAATGCGATGACCGAATTCGAGAAAAAAGTCTATGATTTAGTGACTCGTCGTTTCATTGCTGTGTTCTATCCAGAATGCGTCTTTAACAGCACAACAGTTTTGGGTTTGGCAGGTGACACCGTTGACGATAAGCAAGGAGTACCATTCAAGGTGACTGGCAAGGTGATTGTTTCCCAAGGATGGCGTTCTGTCTATGCTGGTGAGGCACAAAGTGCATCAAAAGAAGATGAAGAAACCGCTGGCATTTTGCCTGATTTTGTTAAGGGTGAAAATGGCCCTCATCAGCCTGCTCTGCTTGAAAAGTGGACCCAACCACCACACCTTTACAATGAGGCTTCTTTGCTTCGAGCCATGGAAACAGCTGGCAAACTTTGCGACGATGAAGAACTGCGCGATGCGATGAAAGAAAACGGACTGGGACGTCCATCAACTCGTGCCGCCATCATTGAGACATTGTTCCGTCGTCGTTACATAAAACGAGACAAGAAAAATATTATTGCCACCCAGACAGGTATAGATGTCATAGGCCTTGTCAAGCAGGAGTTGCTCAAAAGCGCGGAGTTAACTGGACAATGGGAGAAAAAACTTCGACAGATTGATCGCGGTGAATATGAACCTCGCATTTTTATCGAAGAACTTAAGGAAATGGTGAAGCAGATTGTGGTTGAGGTACTTTCTGATAATAGTTCTACTCGTGTGGCATTTACTTCTGAGGAAGAACTGAAAAAAACTAAAAAACCGGTTGCTACATCAACTCCAGACCAACCTAAGCCCAAACGAACTCGGAAGAAAAAAAGTGCTAAATATACTCTTGCTACCCTGCCTCAAGTATGTCCGGAGTGTGGTGTAGGACGCATTCTCAAAGGCCGAACAGCTTATGGTTGTTCTAATTTTGCTAATGGATGTAATTTCCGCATTCCATTTAGCGATATCTCTGAATCTTAAGAGATAACAATTTAATTCTGTTCAAAAAACATCACAAAGATCCCTTTTTAGTGATACAGATTGAATTTATTTTCTCATGGATTCAGAGAAGATGGTGGTTATCGATTGGTGAACACTAATTTTATAACGTGCATTTTATGAATGGAGAGATTGTAGTAGCAGAAACTATATGCTTTTTGTCTCTTGCTTTTATACTTATAGGTATATTGTCTAGAAACGTGGGCGTTGATAATCGAGCCAAGGCTTTCATTGGCATGTTATGTGCAAGTATGTTTGCACTTTTAGTAGATGCACTGTCTTACATGTGCGACGATGGACGCTATGGTATTGAAATGATCAAGATTCTCAATTCGTTATCATATAGTGTAGGCTCACTTGTTATTATTCCTTTCGCCTATTATGTTTACTTCGTTCTATGCAAACAGAACAATGTTAATATATGGTATTTTCATGCTCCTGCTATTGTCACATTTAGCAATGTTATATACATTGTTTATCTAGGACTGACGGAACAACTTTTCTCAATTGTTGAAGGACACTTCGAGGAAGGGCAATACCCGATTATCTCCGAAATTATTTTTTTCGGACTCATGCTGTACTTCCCTGTAATTATGTTTCGTTCAGGGAACCGCTCTAATGTTCGGCAGATTACAATTTTATGTATCTACATTTTATTCCCATTCGTTGCAGAATTATGGAGTGTAATCAGTAATACGACAGAGTCATACACAATTGTAGGCGTTGCATTGGCTATTCAGCTTATTTTTGTCATGCTGCAAAATAATATCATTGACGAACAGCAAAAAGCCTTGCAACTTGCCCATGTCGATTCGCTAACAGGCATAGCAAACAGATATATTGGAAATAATGAAATCAATGATCGCATCGCATTACGCAAACCATTCACTCTTATTCTGCTCGATGTGGATAAGTTTAAGTTTATAAACGATAATTTCGGACATCCTGTTGGAGATTCCGTGTTGCAGGCCATTGCAAGTATTTTGCAAACAACTTTTTCAGAAGGTGTGCCTGTACGATTAGGCGGTGATGAATTCCTTGTCATTCTAGATGGCAGTAGGAGAGATGCAGAGATTGAAACCATGATGAAGCTTTTGTTTAAGGCCATTAGTGACATACAAATCAAAGGTATTGATCAAGCTCACAATTTTGCCATTAGTGTAGGTGTAGCGCGTTATGATGGCTCGGAAGACAAGGGTTTCGATTATCTTTATCATGTGGCAGATGAACGTCTTTACCGCAGCAAGCAGCAAGCGGGATGTTTCTATCATCTAAGATAATCGTTCTTATGCGTACAAAATTTACTATCAGCATTAGCTTTTTTCCAACTTTAAAGAGCATATCTTGTTTAATATATTAGCTAAATGTTAATCTTAAGACAACATGTAAGCTAATTTTATCAAAGAAAACACTATTTTTTACATCTTTTCGTGCAAATGAATTAAATCTTTTATTATATTTGCCGCAAGAATCTTTAACTATACCGATTAACAGAATGAACACAATATATCGCCTGGTCAGTTGCCTAATTTTGGCAGTGTCCATCTTTTCGACCCAAACTAAGGCCGAAGAGAGGATAATCATGGCAGATACAATTCAGTTTTCGCCCGCAGAGCAAACTTGGGTGAATGAGCACCAGAAGTTGCGTATCGGATATGCCGATAGTTATTTGCCATTCAGTGGTACAAACATGATGGGCAATGCAACTGGTGTGATGATAGACATATTCAGCCAGTTGTCCTACCTTCTTAATCTAACCGAATATTTGGATATTAAATACGTCAGTTTCCCATCGTACAACAAAATGTTAGATGCCCTCTCAGTTGGTGATGTTGATGTTGTATTCCCTGTCATGAAGAGCGACATACATGCAAGCCAAAACTGTATGTATCAAACAGACCCTTTGGTTTTTTCTGCAATATCGGCCGTTTATGAAGGAAAATTCGGCACAAATAAGCTTGAAAAAATTGCCATAAACAAAAATGCAGTTTTACAAGAGATTTTCATACGCGAATATCTACCTGAAAGTCAAATTGTTTATTGCAATTCAATGACCGAGTGCCTTGAGGCAATTAAAGAGGGTAGGGCAGGCTCATGCTTGTATAACAGTTCACGCATTAAAGAGGCCTTACTTGGCAATTATGAGTCATTCTCAGAAATGGCACTTGGTCGTGCCGCAGCATTCTCCATAGGTGTTGACCAAACCAATCCTGACCTTTTCTCTCTTTTCGAGAAAGGCGTAAGCGAGCTCAACAAGGAAACATTCTCATACTTAATGTTTAAATATGTTGAAAACAGCAAAACCTATCAAGTAAGGGACTTCTTGCGCGAATATGCTGTCAATATTGTGGTCATTAGCCTCATTGTATCGTTGCTTATTGTACTGATTATTTTTCACTTTTTGCGCAAAGCACAACGTGCCGAGGCAGAGGCCATCAATGCTAATAAAGCTAAAACACTGTTTCTCAACAACATGAGTCACGATATTCGCACTCCAATGAATGCTATTATGGGATTTGCAACTATTGCTTTGAAACAGAACCCAAGACCTGAAATTGGAGAATTCTTAAAAAAGATTTGCGACAGTTCAGAGCAACTTCTTTCGCTCATTAACGACGTTCTAGATATTAGTCGAATTGAAAGTGGAAAGACCATCATTTGCCCAGCCCCAGCCAATATCACGACTATCACAGATGACGTTATAGAGGTAATTAACGGTTTTACAATGGGAAGGAAACTAAACATAGTCATTGAACGTGAACCAATTCCTTGCCCATATTTATTGGTCGACAAAGTACATGTGCGCGAGGTGCTTGTAAATATTCTTAGTAATGCCGTTAAATTTACACCCGACGATGGAACCATCAAGTTCAAGACACATTCGTATTCAAGTAATGATGCTCAAAATATTGTGAATATTGTTTACACCATCAGTGATACGGGCATTGGTATGACCGAAGAGTTCCAAAAACATCTTTTTGAGGAGTTCTCGCAAGAGAGTACAGGTGCTCGCACTCAGTATAAAGGTACAGGTCTTGGCATGGCCATTGTGAAAAAATACGTTGACATGATGAACGGAACAATCACAGTACATAGCAAGAAAATGTCTGGAACAACTTTCATTGTCGATATTCCGTTTGAAGTGACAGACATGTCGCTTGTCAAAAAGCATGAAGAAGTATCTTCTGCTGAGTCACTTTTAGGAATAAAGGCACTTTTGGCCGAAGACAATGATTTGAATGCTGAAATTGCAACGATACTGCTTGAAGATGCTGGGATTGAAGTAACACGTGTTGAGAATGGCAAGAGAGCCGTTGAGGTTTTTGAGCAGAAACCAGAAGGCACTTTCGATATAATTCTAATGGATATCATGATGCCTGAAATGAATGGCTACGAAGCAACACGAGCCATTCGAAGCTTAGCTCATCGTCAAGATAGTCTATTGATTCCAATCGTTGCAATGACAGCCAACGCTTTTGTCGAAGATGTTCAAGCATCAATAGAAGCTGGCATGAATGAACACATTGCAAAACCTCTCGTTATTGAAGACGTTATTAGAACGATTGCTCAAGTAGTAAAAAATAAAAAATAGACATTTATGAATATATTTAAGGACCGTCAATTTGGTTTGGCATTTTTTTTGATCGTAGTTAGTTACATAGCCTCGTTCTTGATATCATTTCAGTTACTTCGCTCTGTAACGCTCGACAATTCCGTTCAGCTCACACATGTTTTGGCAACACGTATTTATGAAGAGATCAACAATGAACTTTCAAAACCAATCAACGTAAGCCTCACTATGGCCAATGATCTCTTTATGATAGAACGGTTGCAAGAAGAAGACAAATATTCGCATGAGGAGAATGTGGAGGCATTCCGAACCTATTTGAGCCGCATTAAAAAGGGGTTCGGCTATGAGGCTGCTTTCATTGTCTCTGAAAAAAGTAAGAACTATTACACATTTCAGGGTTTCAATAAGGTTGTCGATGTTGAGAACGATGCACATGACATCTGGTACAAGCTTTTTATTGACAAGGATGTAACCTATGATCTTGATGTCGATGTGAACGAGGTGAAGAATAACAATTGGACTGTATTCTTCAATACACGCATCGAAGATGGTAACGGTCATTTGCTGGGTTGCTGTGGTGTGGGCGAACAAATGGATAATTTGCAGGAACTCTTCTATAATATTGAACGCAAGCATGGTGTAAAAATCAACCTTGTCAATGGAGACGGTTTAGTTCAGGTTGATGTTAACGAAATTAACATTGAGAATTCTGTTCTTGATGGACTTAACCTCTCTAAACACAACTCAGAAGAATATGTTATAGAGTATCATGGTGATAACTTTTACGTCACAAAATATGTAGAGAATCTCGGATGGTTCCTTGTAATTCGAAACACGGAAAACTTTACTGGAGCTGCGTATTCTCAACTTTTCATATTTTTCTTGATTCTTCTTGTTGTACTCTTGATCATCTTAGGCGTTTCAATATACATGATGATGAAGGGTAAAAAGACTTTGGTCAAAGCCTCAAATGAGGACAAACTGACCAATATGCTTAATCGCAACGCCTACGAAACACGAATACAGGGACTTTTAGGCCACTCGATTCGCAATATCACCTTCGTTTCTATAGATGTAAACGGACTCAAGAAAGTAAACGATACACTTGGTCATTCAGCAGGCGATGAGCTTATTTGTGGAGCCGCACAATGCATTCGCAGCTATTTTGGCAACCAGGGTCTATGTTATCGTTTAGGAGGCGATGAGTTCGCTGTTATCCTCTCAAATTGCGAGCATGAATCGCAACAAATTATTAATGAGTTCCACGAACTTGTTGATCAATGGCAAGGTACTTATGTAAAGAAACTCAGCATATCAATGGGTGTTGTCCGTTCTTCTGATTACGAGTCTGTTACAATCGAGAAATTGGTCGAATATGCTGATATGGCCATGTACCGAGAAAAGGAGGCTTTCTACGAAAAGCAAAAAACAGGACAATGCTAAGTCTTAGCAACTAAAAACTCCATAGCTAATTGTTTAGTTTGTGGAGTTTTTAGTTATATGATATGATAATATTGAGTCAAAATTAATGCAAAAAAAACTTCCATCCTTAGAAAAAGAATGGAAGAGTGGCTCACAAAAAAGAGACAGAAAATTCTTCTTTGTATTTATTCGATTATTCTAAGAATATTACTTGCTACGCACCTTACTTACGACCCAAAGTACAACAAATGCACCCACAACACCGCAAATAAGATCGCCTACCCAAGAATAGGTATTAATACCAATAAGTTCAAAAAGCCAGCCACCAACAAAGCCACCGATTACACCAAGAAACAGATTGAGGATGAGGCCATTTGAACTGCCACTCTGAAGCTTGCTTGCAATGTAACCGGCCAGAAGACCAATGATAATAGAGTAAATCATAAAAAATTTTATTTAGAGATTTATAGAATAGATAATTTTTTGAGTTCCTGCTCGTATTGTGTAGCATTAGAAAAAACCACGCCTTGCATACCAGTTTGCGCACCACCAAGAATATTTTTTTGTCTGTCGTCAGTAAAAAGACATTCTTCTGGTTTAATGCTGAATTTACTATAGAGACAGTGATAAATGTCAGGTTCGGGCTTGATGAAATGTACATCTGATGAAACAACATAACCGTCAAGAAGTTGAAAAACTGGGTAATTCTGAACTGTTTCGTAGACCTTTTGGCACCAATTTGTCAGTCCATAAAGGTGATATCCCTTTGCTTTAAGTTGAGAAAGCAGATTATACATGCCAGGCACTTCACCAGTTACAATCTCTTGATAACGAGTAGAAAACAGACGTATTTCTTCTGTAAATTGAGGGTTGCTGTCAATAAGGCGTTGCATACTTTGGTCAAAAGTGACTACACCTCGATCAAGTTCTTGCTCTATTTGATCATTGAATAAGAGTTTGGTAAACTCCCGACAACGCTCAGCGTCGGGTATGATTTTTTGAAAAAAAGAAATAAAATCATAATCGACAAGCACCTTCCCAAAGTCAAAAATTAGGTTTTTGATCATGTTTTTATCAGTTTTGAGTTCTGAAAGAGAGACGCATATAAAAAGCTAACTTATAAAAACCAAACAAAGATAGGTTAGGTTTCGACGAAAGCAGGTTCTTTTTTACGGACTTTTTAGCAATCCCAAATATGAGTAAAATTATAGGTTTGAAAACGCGCAATTTCTTTGCTACACGAACTATTTCTACAGTTTCGGCGAGTTCTGTATGGAACTGCCATGCATTGCGAAGGGCCTCTTCTGTTTTCTGAAGATAGACTTTGTTGGTTTCAAAATAGTTTATTTGCAAAGGATTATCTATTAAATGAATCTGGTAACCAGCATCTAAGAGATCTTTGCCATATTTTACATCTTCATAACCATATAATTTGAACCGTTCATCGAAACAAACTTTATGAGCAACATCGATATTTATTAGAAAAGAAAATGAGCGAAACTGGCGGCTATTTATTCCAACTTTCGATTCATGCTCTTTTTCATATAACCAACGAAGTTGTCGGTTAGGATCGAGACATGATTCAGGACATATCATCCCTCCACAAACCACAGGATGATGTTCTGCAGCCTCAAGATACTTTTGCAAGAAGTCAGAACGAATAACTTTAGCATCTGCATCGATAAAGAGAAGATACTGCCCTGAAGACTCCTGAGCAAGACGGTTGCGAATAGCAGCACGCCCCACATTATTGGTTAATATAAGATGTTTGCAGTGCGAGAGCTCTACAATCTTATGATTAGCAATAATGTCAACCGAAGATCGGCTACCGTCTTCTGCTACAATAATTTCATAATCAACACCTAAATTTTCTGCTTGTATTTGCAAATCAGATACAAGTTTGAAACAGGTGTAGTTATATGTAGGAATTAAGATAGATAAAGCAACCTCTGACATGATGTTACACTTTCAGATAGCGATCGTCGTCAATTTCTTGGATTTCATCATTTTCTTCATCATCACTCTGCTTTCGTCCTGGATGATGCAAATAGAGATAAAGGATACCGATGACAGAAATGACAATGATAAGTAGACCTATGCAAAATACGACAATGAGAGTATTTCGCAAATCGGCAAGCTGGTCATAGACTACATCTTGCGGAATATAAAGCAAAGCTGTCCAGTTTGTTTCGGGAATAGGTCCATAGAATACTTCGGTCTGCTGGCTACCGAGCTTGACCGAACTACGTCCTGAAATACGTTTTACAGCATTTTCAAGAGGATAAAGATCCGGATCAATACCGATACGACGCATGGCTTGTGGCAAAGTCCAACGAAGAATGTATTCGCGGTTAGGATGTGCCATGATTCGCAACTTTTTATCAACCATTACAAGGCTTGACGAAGGGTAAGGCTTGAGGTGGTCGATAGAATTTGCCACATCGAGAAGATCAAGATCAAAAGCAATGCCTCCAATGAAATTCTTGTTCTCATCAAAAATAGGGAGTGAAAAACAAGTGATAGGAATGCTGTCATCAGACATGAATGGATCGGACCAAAGGCCCTGATCGTTGGGGCAATGAAGATGGAACTGATACCATGCGTTAGTATTGCGAGCATCGCGTCGACCAAGATTCATACGAGTGTAAGTAGAATCTGTACGACGAATAAGTGGCACAAAACCATTACTTTTTGCAAGAGAAGGATAACATACATCTTCGAATCCGGCAATAATACCCGAAATTTGAGGATTACGGTCAAGGACATGCTCAAACGCCTCATAAACAGCCAGAGTGTCTTGAGTGTACTTATCTAAATTAGACAAAATGGAAGTACGAATATTGGTTGCAGCAATCTCAACCTTATCCATTTGATGTTCTACAGCATGAATAATATTGTCACGTTGCGCAGCAGAATACTGATCGCACTGTGCAGCCAAAGCTCGTTTATTTTCGTCATACGAGAGCTTGAACATGTACATGCAAACAGCACTAGTGACTGAAAGAAGAGCCAAAAGAAGTGCAATATGGCGCTTCTTAAGCTTACTTGTTGATTTGTTTTCTGCGTCCATTTTGTAAAATTTCTATTGAATGATATAATTATTATAGCCGCAAAAATAGCATTTTTTTTCGAATAAAACAAAAAATAACCCGTAAATCAAACGATTTACAGGCTATTTTCTTATTGTAAAACTGCAATATTGCAGCAAATACTAACTAAAGTATGATTAGCCACCGAAATTATCGAAGCGAATCATATCGTCCTCAACACCGAGAGAGTGGAGAAGATCGAGCACAGTCTTAGCCATCATAGGAGGACCGCAGAGGTAGTACTCACAATCTTCTGGAGCCTCATGCTGCTTGAGGTAGGTATCGCCCATCACAGGAGCTACGAAGCCAGCGGTGTACTTGATACCAGCTGCATCGGCCTTTGGATCTGGACGGTCGAGAGCCAAATGGAAGTGGAAATTTGGGAAATCCTTCTCGAGCTGGAGGAAGTCGTCGAGGAATGGAATCTCCTCAAGCGCACGAGCACCATAGAAGTAGTGCATCTCGCGAGCACGATCCTCAGGAGCAATACCATTGCCCTTAAGCATGTGCATAATCTGAGCGCGAAGAGGAGCCATACCTGCACCACCACCTACCCAGATCATCTCACGGCCAGAGCCGTAAACTGGGCGGAACTCGCCATAAGGACCTGACATGATAACCTTGTCGCCTGGCTTGAGTGAGAAGATGTAAGATGATGCGATACCTGGGTTAACATCCATGAAGCCAGGACCCTGATCCTTTGGCTTGAATGGAGGAGTAGCGATACGCACGTTGAGAGTGATAATGTCGCCCTCGTCTGGGTAGTTAGCCATTGAATAAGCACGTACAGTAGGCTCGCTGTTGTGGCACTTGAGAGGGAAGAGACCAAACTTCTCCCAAGCTGGGAGGTAGGTATCACCGATGAGGCTCTTATCGAAGTCCTTATCATAGTCGATATCGAATGCAGGAATCTTGATCTGAGCGTAAGAACCAGGTTCGAAGTTCATGTGCTCACCTGGAGGGAGAGCCACCTTGTACTCCTTAATGAAGGTTGCCACGTTGCGGTTGCCGATAACGGTGCACTCCCATTCCTTAACACCCATTACATCATCTGGAACAACGATCTTAGCATTCTCCTTAATCTTCGACTGACAAGCCAAGCGATACTTCTGCTTGATCTGCTTACGATTAAAGAAGCCTTTCTCGGTAGGAAGGATATCGCCAGCACCCTCTTCGATGATACAGCGGCACTGACCGCACTTACCACCACCACCACAAGCTGATGAAAGGAAGATGCCACCGCTCTGAAGAGCTGCAAGAGCAGTAGTGCCAATACCAGCCTCAATCTGCTTCTTGCCGTTTACATCGACGGTAATATTGCCCGATGGAACAAGCCATGCCTTGATGCCAAGCAACAAAGCAACGAGCAGAAGAATGACGCCCAAAAATACGATGAGCGCGTAAATCAAAGTAGATGTCATAATAAATTCTAAATTTACCTTAATTTTACATTTATTACAACTGAATACCGCTGAAGCTCAGGAAGGCAATAGCCATGAGACCGGTCACAATGAAGGTGATACCGAGACCCTTGAGAGGAGCAGGTACATTTGAATAAGAAAGTTTCTCGCGGATTGCTGCAAGGCATGCGATGGCGAAGAGCCAGCCAATACCAGAACCCAGTGCATAAACTACTGGCTCAGCAAAGTTCTCGAACTCCTTCTGCTGCATGAAGAGCGAACCACCAAGAATGGCGCAGTTTACAGCGATGAGTGGAAGGAAGATACCAAGTGAACCATAGAGAGCAGGAGCGAACTTCTCGACAACCATCTCAACAATCTGTACGATTGCGGCAATGACTGCAATGAAGACGATGAAGCTCAAGTAGCTCAAGTCAACGCCCTCGGCGAGAGCATTTGGACGGAGCACATAGGTGTCGAGCAAATAGTTGACTGGAAGGGTAACGCAGAGCACGAAGGTTACTGCAAGACCCAAGCCAACAGAAGTCTTAACGGTCTTTGATACTGCAAGGTAAGAACACATACCCAGGAACAGCGCAAAGATCATGTTGTCAATAAAGATTGACTTTACAAACAAATTAAGTAATTCCATAATTTTTACTTGTTATTGGGGTAAGTGATTACTTCTCCTGAAGATCTGGATTCTTAGCACGGAGGTACCAGATAATGCAGCCAAGAATGATAAGAGCTGCAGATGGCATCACGAAGAAGCCACAGTTCTGATAGCCGTCGTAGCCCGACTCGTTGACAAAGCGAGCAATAACATCGATACCGAAGAGGGTGCCGCTGCCGAAGAACTCGCGGAAGGTAGCTACAACGAAGAGGATGATAGCATAGCCAAGGCCGTTGCCGAGACCATCCATGAGAGCTGGCCAAGGCTTGTTACCAAGAGCAAATGCCTCCAAGCGACCCATGAGGATACAGTTGGTAATGATAAGACCAACATATACAGAGAGCTGCTTAGACACCTCGAAGGCGAATGCCTGAAGAATCTGGTTAACCAAAATTACGAGCGCAGCCACAACTACGAGCTCCACGATGATGCGGATACGGTTAGGAATGGTATTGCGCAGGAGTGAAATGATCACGTTAGCGAAAGCGAGCACGCAGGTGAGGGAGATACCCATCACGAGGGCAGGCTTCATCTGAGTGGTAACGGCCAAAGCCGAGCAGATACCAAGTACCTGAACCACAACAGGGTTATTTGTCCAAAGTGGACCGGCAAAGATGCCGGGTTTCTTTTCTGCTGCCATATTATTCTGCTACTTTTTCACAATTATTATTGCACTTCTTCTCGCCACAGCATGACTGAGACTCAGCCTCGCAAGCCTGCTGCTCAGCGCAGCAAGAAGGAGCCTCTGCCTCAGCACCACAAGCCTTCTGGCACTTGTGCTCGCCACCGCAAGCACCCTCACCATGCTGACACTTGTGCTCACCGCCGCAAGCCTTCTTGCAAGCATGCTGGCATGAAGAGCCACCCTGAAGCTTAGCGAGGAATGCCTCATAGCCCTTGAGTGAGTTTTCAATCATTGCAGAAACACCATCACAAGTCTTGGTTGCACCGGTAATAGCGTCAACGATGTTCTCGCCACCCTTCTTTGAGATGGCAACTGGCTTGAAAGCACCGTTAACAAATACCTGCATACCAGCGAACTTCTTTGCGAACTCAGGATCGTCCTTGATCTTAGCGCCAAGACCTGCGGTTTCGCCCTTGTGGTCGAAAGTTGCACCAGCAATGGTAGAACCATCAGCCTCAACAGCAATATAACCCCAGATAGCATCCCAAAGACCAGCACCATACATACACATAATATAATATGGCTTGCCAGCGATGTTAGCAACATAAACTGGGAGAGTAGCTTCCTCCTTCACTACGCCCTTAGCGAACTGAGCCTTAGGAACAACAGCGAAAGCGTCGCCCTCAACCTGCTCACCCTTAGTGTTAACAAGGAACATATTATTCTGCATATCGAGTGCAGACCACTCGTCAGCAGCATTGGTGAAGGTAATCTCCTTGCCGAGTACGCTTGAAACGGCCGAGAGAACCTGCTGCTTCTTCTCGTTGTCGGCATTAGCCTGCTGCTGTGGCTTGAGACCTACTGCAGCAACGGTGAGAAGAACAGCCACGAGTACTGTCAAAACGGTAGCGTAAACGACAGTATATACATTTGAATTAGTATTCAATTTCATAGTCATTTAAGCCTTTACGCGCTTTGCACGCTTGTTAATATTAGCATCTACCACATAGTAGTCGATGAGTGGAGCCACGGCATTACCGAGAAGGATAGCCATCATCATACCCTCTGGGTAACCGGTGTTGAACATACGGATGATGATAGCCATCACGCCGATGAATGCACCGTAGATGTACTTACCAGTGTTGGTACGGCAACCGGTAACAGGATCGGTAGCCATGAAGACTGCACCGAAAGCAAAACCACCAAGGCAGATCTGCTGAGCAACGGTAGGAGCCGACTCAGAGAAAGCAGCGATGATAGCGCTCATGACAGCACCGCCAGCGAATACGCTGAGCATGATGCGCCAGCTTGCAACCTTGGTAACGAGCAGGATAACTGCACCGATAAGAATAGCAAGGGTAGAAGTCTCACCGATAGAACCAGGAATGGTACCGATGAAGGCCTGCATGGTGTCGTAAGCCGATGGGTTGAAAGTGCCGGCAGCCACCTCAGCAAGAGGGGTAGCTCCAGTGAAGGTATCAACTACCTGTGCGCCCTCAATAGGAGAATCACAGAGAGCAGAACCGGTGCGAACGAATACCTGGTCGCCCGACATTGCCTTTGGATAAGCAAAGAACAAGAACGCACGTGCGATGAGTGCTGGGTTGAAGATGTTCATACCAGTACCACCGAAGATCTCCTTAGCGAAGATTACTGAGAATGCGGTAGCAACAGCAATCATCCAAAGTGGAGTATTAACTGGCACGATAAGTGGGATGAGGAAACCGGTAGCGAGGAAACCCTCGGCAACCTCCTCGTGCTTGTAAGCAGCGATAGCCATTTCGATGCCGAGACCTACTACATAGGCAACAACCATCTTAGGCAAGAAAGCGCCAAAACCATAGAGGAACTGCATGAACCAACCATCGTTGATACCGAGGGCAAGATCGTGCTGATAACCTACATTCCAGCAGCCGAAAAGAAGAGCTGGCACCAAAGCGAGGATCACCATTGAGATGACACGCTTCGAATCGACAGAGTCATGCACCTGCACGCCCTTGCGACCAGCAGTGTGGCGAGGTACAAAGAGGAAAGTGTGGAAAGAGTCATAAACAGACCACAACTTCTCGTATTTGCCGCCTTTGGCGAAGAGAGGATCAATCTTCTCTTCGATGAAATTATTAATCTTATTGCTCATAATTATTCCATTTCCTTGCGGAGTTTAACAAGAGCATCGGCGATCACCTGCTGTACAGGAGTCTTTGATGTACATACAAACTCACAGAGAGCGAAATCCTCAGGGGCAACCTCATAGATGCCAAGAGCCTCCATGCGATCAATATCGAACGCAAGAGCAGCCTTGTAGAGGTACTCAGGATAGATATCCATTGGGAATACCTTATCCCACTCGCCGCTGACGATAAGTGCACGCTCACCACCCTTGATACGGGCATCGAGATTCCAGGCCTTGCTCTTGAAGAGACCGAAGAGACCTGCAAGACCAGTATTGTTGGTAGAATAGCGGTTCATACCAGGAGTGATCCAACCGAACATCTCGTCAGTATCATCACCCTCAGGAATAACGGTTACAGTATTGTCGAAGTAACCAACTACGCCATTGATACCTGCATTGGTACCGGTGAGAACATTACCAGCGATAACACGCTGCTTGCCCTCGGCCTGCACCATCTTGCCTGCGAGAACAGAAGCGAGCGACTGGCCAGGAAGAACCTTTGCATAACCAGGAGCTACAATCTCCGAACCTGCTACGGTGATAACACGGGTGAAATCGGCCTTGCCAGCGAGTGCACGACCCACGATGAGGAGATCGAATGCAGAAGCTGCCCAAACCTGCTCGCCCTTGTTGAGAGGCTTGATGTGGTTGATCTGAACACTGATGTTACCTGCAGGATGAGGACCCTCGACAGTAACCATCTCGCAATCCTTGAGCTGGAGCTTGCTGCCTGTCTTTACGCTGACATACACCTTGCCCGAAGTGAGCTTAGCGAGGGCGCTGATAGCGAGCTGAAGTTCCTTCTCCTGACCCTGTGCTGCAAACTCGAAGTCTGGAGCCAGAGGAGCGCTGTCGATAGCAGTGACAAAGATGTCACGTGGCTGAACCTCTGGATTAGCAACGACATTGTATGGACGCTGCTTGAGGAGTGGCCATACACCAGCGTTGAGCATAGCCGACTTGATTTCTTCGGCCTTAGCGCTTGCAGGGTTAACAGCAGGAAGTTCTACACTTGTGCCCTTGCCATCGTTGCAAATAACGACGCCAAGCACCTTTCGACGGTCGCCACGCACGACATCCTCAACGGTGCCGCTGACAGGGCTCACGATCTTAATCTCTGGGCGATTCTTGTCGAAGAAGATGGTATCACCCACCTTGACAGTCTCACCAGCCTTGACAACTACCTTTGGAGTCAAGCCAAAATCATCTGGCACGAGGGTGACCTTGTCGGCCTCCTTCACGCTAAGATACTTCTGCTCTGGCTTGCCCGCAAGGTTGATGTTCAAACCTTTTTTGAGCTTAAAACTTGCCATTGTTTAGTTTGTTATTAATAGTATGATTGTTTTTATTCGCCTCGCGAAGATAATAATTATCGGTCAAAAATTAAGGTTCCATACATTATATTATATAATAATAGCACAACAAAAATCCCTCTTTGAGGGGTTTGAAAGTCAAAGTTTGCAAAATATTGTTACGTTTTTTAACACTTATTATTGTTTGATGCAAAAAAAGTGGCTATATTTGCGCCATGAAAAAAATAGAATTGTTAGCTCCGGCACGCGATGCAGAGGTCGGAATTGAAGCTTTTAATCACGGCGCTGACGCAGTGTATATAGGTTCTCCACGTTTCGGAGCCCGTGCTGCAGCAGGCAATACGGTGGCCGACATTGAGCGCCTGGCTCGTCATGGCCATCAGTTTGGAGCACGCACCATGGTGGCACTCAACACCATTCTTGATGACCGCGAACTGGAGGAGGCACAACGCTTGGCCTGGCAGTTGTATGAGGCGGGTGTCGATAGCCTCATTGTGCAAGACCTGGGCCTTTTTGGCATCGATATGCCCCCAATTGAACTGCATGCTTCAACACAATGCGACAATCGAACCCCCGAGAAGGTGCGACTGATGCACCAACTAGGCGCTTCGCGTGTGGTTTTGGCCCGAGAACTGAGTTTGGCCGAAATCACAGCAATTCATAATGCATGTCCCGAGGTGGAACTCGAATGCTTCGTGCATGGAGCACTGTGTGTCTGCATTAGCGGACAATGTTACCTTTCGGCTTCAATCAATGGCCGTTCGGCCAACCGAGGCGAATGTGCACAGCCCTGCCGCTTACCTATGGATTTGCTCGACGAAAAAGGCAATCTGCTCGTAAGCCAGAAGCACCTACTCTCGTTGCGCGACATGAACCGTTCTTCGCAGCTCGAGCAACTTCTCCTTGCGGGTGTAACTTCGCTCAAAATTGAGGGCAGACTCAAAGATCTTACTTATGTTAAAAATGTGGTAGCCTACTACCGAAAGCAGATTGATGCACTCATTGAAAAGCATCCTGACTGGGAGCCGGTATCAATGGGCCGATGCACCTATACCTTCGAACCGCAACCAGACAAGGCCTTCAACCGCGGCTTTACCCAATATTTTGCCGATGGTCAGCGCGAAGTGATGTGGAACCACGATTCGCCTAAATCGATGGGCGAGGAGATGGGTGTTGTATCGAAAGTGGGCAAAGATTGCTTTGAATACCAACTCTCGGCCGCCACTCCGCTTCACAATGGCGATGGCGTGGTTTCAAACACCACCATAGGTTTCCGAGCCAATAGGGTAGAGGGCAACCGCGTTTGGCCACTCAATCCTGGTGAGGTGCTGCGCCAGCTGCGTCCCGGCATGTCACTGCGCCGCAATCTCGATGTGCAGTTCGATGCCCTTTTGCAGAAACCTTCGGCCAAGCGCAAGATGGCAGTCCTGCTGGAGTTCGATCTGTCCGGACTTCCAACCGTCACTCTTTCCCTTTGCCAAAACCCATCGCTCCGTGCTCAGGTTTCGCTCGATGCTGTTTTCGAACCTGCCCAGAAGCCACAAGCCGAAGTCTATGAGCGCCAGCTGGGCAAACTGGGCGAGAGTAACTTTTTTCTTGAAAAATTCAGTTTAGTAGGGCAGGATAATCTTTATATTCCGGGCTCCACACTCAACCAATTGAGACGAGAAGCATGCGAAAAGCTCAACCAGGTCATCATCGAGGCAAGTTTGCAGTCGCGATTGTGCGAGTATCATATTGACTGCCGTAAGGCTGGGGGTTACCCAGACGGAACTACTGTTTTACCCTCCGACTATAAAGCCAATATTCACAATCGCGTGGCAGCCGAAATCATGCATAAAATGGGCGTAAAAGAAGTTGAACAATCGTTTGAAAGTAAGCCACGTAGCGAATGTACGGTTATGCAGACACGCTACTGCTTGCGACAGGCGTTGGGCCAGTGCGCCAAGTATCCGTTAAACCCTGCCGAAAAACAGCGTGCCGATGCACTGCTAAAGGGCAAAAAGATAGGGGCAGAGGCAATGCTTAAAATAGGTGACGAAAAATTTATTTTAAAATTTGGCTGCAACAATTTGTGTATTTCGGAAATTATGCGTACATTTGCACGCAAAACATAAGAAACTATTAACAAAAATCAATAAATATGGATCAGAAGAAAATTAAGACTGCGTTAGTTTCAGTATTCCACAAAGATGGTCTCGACGAGATTATCAAGAAACTTCATGCCGAGGGTGTAACTCTTCTCTCGACTGGTGGTACCCAGAAATTTATCGAGGATCTTGGCATTCCTTGCAATGCTGTTGAAGACCTTACCAGCTATCCATCTATCCTTGGTGGCCGTGTCAAGACTCTTCATCCAAAGGTATTCGGTGGCATTCTTGGCCGTCGTGCCAATGAGGGTGACCGCGAGCAGATGGCTCAGTATGAAATTCCAGAAATCGATCTCGTAATTGTTGACCTCTATCCATTCGAGGCTACTGTAGCAAGCGGTGCAGACTTCCAGAGCATCATCGAGAAGATTGATATCGGTGGCATTTCGCTCATCCGTGCAGCTGCCAAGAACTTCAACGACGTTATTATCGTGGCAAGCAAGGCACAGTATCAGCAGCTCGCTGACATGCTCAACGCTAAGGGCGCTGCGAGCGACTACGAGGACCGCATCTCATTTGCAGAGCAGGCATTCGGCGTATCTTCACACTACGATACCGCTATCCACGCTTGGTTTGCCGAGCAGAAGTAATTTGATTTGACAATTTGGCTATTTACAATTTGAC
>JAUNCV010000131.1 GCA_030526445.1 Bacteroidales bacterium
ATGCAAGAAGAAAATACTGACAACGCAATAGCCATACACTTGAGCGAAGATGGAGCGTTGACGTTCTGCAAGATAGATCAGGCGCAGAATGAGAAATGTGAAAAGAGTTAAGACAATTGTAGAGCCTACAAAACCAAATTCCTCTCCTACCGTGCAGAAAATAAAGTCGGTCTCCTGCTCTGGCACATACGAGAGTTTTGTCTGTGTGCCTTGAAGGTAGCCTTTGCCAAACAAACCTCCTGAGCCGATGGCAATCTTGGCCTGATTTACATTATAACCCGCACCTTTCAGGTCTTCGGTCATGCCCAGCAACACCTCGATACGGCCACGCTGGTGCTTCTGCAACACATCGTGAAAGGCATAATCGGCCGTATAAAGGAATCCCATAAAGACAAAACCAAACAGGCAGGTCCACACATAGTTTCCTACACGATTGTAAATCCACAAGATGAGGCTTCGCACAGAAGCATAGATGCAGAGCGGAATGGCCACCCAACGCCATTCTATGACAAAAGGAAGTGGTATCCAACGCGTTACGATGTAATAAGTAACTGCCACGGCTGCTGTGATGCCTGTAAGATTCAAGGCTTCAGCCTTATCGTCGCAAGCGAATGCAAGCATCAGCGCTATCATCAGAGGAATGAGCAGAAGCACAATGTTCTCGCCCAGTCGCGATGGTTCAGGCTCTTGTCCTGGCGAAAGGATTACGCCTTCGGGCAGCGGAACAATACTGTACTTCACGCCAATCACAAAGATCAATATGAGGCAGAAGCCAAACCAGAGAACAATGCCGCTCATGCCCTGTCGGTAGAAGAGCAATGCCATGGAGAAATATACCAGCGCCGATCCCGTCTCGTTTTGCAAGAGAATAATCAGAATAGGCACTATCACGATGAAGCAGGCCTTGAGAAAATTGCCCGGTTGTGTGAACTTGAAGCCGTAACTATTGAAGAGCCACGCAAGCATAAGTGACGTGCTGAACTTGCCAAACTCTGCCGGCTGTATGGACATGAAATTGCCGATCTTGATCCATGAGTGTGAACCATTGATGTTGGGGCTGATGAAGATTGTCACGACCAGCAATGCCATGACGCCCAAGTAAACAAATGGCGCCACACCCATATAAGTCTTTGCGTCAATTACGAATATAAATACAATAAGTACAAACGCAAGACAAAACCAGACAAACTGTTTTCCCGAAACACGCGCAAAGTCAAAAATACTAGCTCCATCCATATTATAGCTGGCAGCATTGATTGTAAACCATCCTGCCAGTACCAGAATTACATAAAGAATAGCTGTAATCCAGTCAAATCCCTTTAATGTATT
This sequence comes from Bacteroidales bacterium, assembly GCA_030526445.1. Lineage (GTDB taxonomy): Bacteria > Bacteroidota > Bacteroidia > Bacteroidales > UBA3663 > Liminaster. The sequence continues at coordinate 1,330 of JAUNCV010000131.1, forward strand.
GACCATATAAATTTGAAAATTGGACAATTTAAGTTAGTATTTTTTACTTCATTGCACCTGCATTCAGCGTACTTTGCTTGTACATATTCTCTTCAAAGAACTTTCGTCGCTGAGAAATCTTGCCATTTAGGTACTTTTCGATGACCAAAGATCCGATTGGAACGCCAAATGTAGCACCGAAGCCACCGTTCTGAACATAACAGCAAACCGCAATTTTTGGGTCTTCATAAGGTGCAAAACCCATGAAAACAGAATGGTCTTTTCCGTGAGGGTTCTGAGCTGTACCGGTTTTACCACACAATATAATTCCCTCTGGTTGCAAGTTACCGGTTCTGCGCACGGTACCCATGATGGCCGCTTGGTGCATTCCTTCATAAACCAAGTCATAGTATTGGCGGTCAATGCCGGTATGGTGCGGATGCAAGAAAGTGTCGGGAATTTGCTCAAAGCCATCGATTTTTTTGATGACATGAGGAACGTAATAATGGCCCTTGTTGGCAATAGTTGCAGCCAGATTGGCAATTTGCAGCGGAGTGGCAAGGATCTCACCTTGTCCGATTGAGATGGAAATTACGCTCACAGGTTTCCACTTATCGGTGCGGAAAGCCTTGTTATAGAACTCCTTATTCGGAATAAATCCGCGTGTTTCGCCAGGAAGATCAATGCCTAACTTGTAGCCATAGCCCATGGCAACCATGTAATTTTTCCACGCATCGAAAGCTTGCTGAATGCCCTTGTGCTTTTTTGTATTGCTAAGCACATTATAAAGACACCAACCAAAAAAACCGTTACATGATGTTGCAATGGCAGGAATGATTGTCCAGGAAGCGTTACCATCGTGACAACCCATCTTGAAGTTGCCGAAACGGAAACCGCCATGGCAAGGCAACGGAGTGTGCTCGTTGATAACACCCTCTTGCAGAGCTATGAGACCCTGAGTGGGCTTGAACGTTGAGCCTGGAGGGTATGATGCCGTGATTGCTCTGTTGAAAAGAGGTTTGAATGGGTCTTTCTGCAACATGCTGTAGTTCTTGCTGCGCTGACGGCCTACCAAAAGGCGCGGGTCGTATGTGGGAGACGAAACAAGTGCAAGAATTTCGCCGGTTTTTGGCTCAATGGCAACCAGTGCTCCTACCTTATTTACCATCAAACTCTCGGCATAAGCCTGAAGCTCAGCATCGATGGTAAGTGTCAAATCTCGTCCAGGAACGGGATCGATGTCATATTTTCCATTTTCGTAGCTTCCCTTTACAACACCATGTGCATCGCGCAAGAGGATTTCTTTTCCCTTAACTCCGCGCAGATAGGTTTCATAACTCTTCTCCACGCCCATATCTCCCACATAGTCTCCGCGCTGATAATAGGGGTCGCGTTCGATTTCTTTCGGGTTGACCTCTCGGATATTACCCAAAATATGTGGAGCAATAGGATACATGTAGTTGCGAATGGTTCGGGTTCGGATATCAAAACCCGGGAATCGCCACAGCATTTGCTCAATGTTGGCATAATCCTCGCCGGTAATCTGGCTTGTGAACACCTGTTGAGTATAAGAAGAGTATCCACGACTGTGCTTAATGTCATTGATACGTTTCTCGAAGGTTTCTCGGTCAATGCCAATGGTCTGACAGAAAGCAAGTGTGTCGAGACCTTTCATTTCGCGCAAGGTTACAACCAGATCATAGGCTACCTGGTTATAAACGACCTGACGCCCATGGCGGTCAAAGATTTCGCCACGGGCTGGATATATTGTTCTAGTAAGAAAGGCATTATTTCGAGCGTCTTCTTTGTATTTATCATCAACAATTTGCAGAAAGAACAGGCGCAAAATGTATATGAGAACAACGACAAGAACAAGGCCGCCAATAATGAATTTTCTTTTCTCGAGTTTAAAGTCGTGCTGCAAAGTAATTGGTAATTAGTTTGTTATGTTTCTTAAAAAATTACTTTTCTTTCTTACGTCTCGACATGAATTCTTCGAGTCCAATAAATATGATTGAGGTCAAAACAGTAGATATGACAATCTTTATCAGCATCTGCAGTATGTTAAAGCAAGTAAAGGCTTCGATAAGATAGAGCAGAAAAGCATGACAGAGAATAATCGATATGCAGTATCGGTTAAACAAGGATTGGCCAATAGCACGTCTGTTAGGCGATCCGCTTTTGAAATCGTCGGCCACCACATAGGCATGTAAAATAGGTAATCTGACCCAAGCAATTGTTGTGCAAGCAAGAGCATTCATGCCAGGAGTGTTGCTAAAAATATCTATGAGCAAACCCAGGAGGAAACAAATAGCAATCTGCAGTGGGCGATTGATCTCGACAGGCATCTTGACGAGTAGATATACATAGAACAGAACGATGCCTCCAGCAATGGCCAAATGATTGAAAATCAGTACCTGCAGAACAAAGCAGACAAAAAACCAAATTGTTATATAAATAGAGTTCATAGAAACTTATTTAAATGTTTGCTGGAGTTTTTCAATTTCATCCTGGTCTTTATTGACGATGATGTTTACGTCATTCAAGCGAGCGAAATCGGTAAAAAGTTCCACTTTGCACACAAAAAAGTTGTTATTTCCTTTTTTATCATCAACTTTAATGATTCGGCCAATGGGAACACCTTTGGGGAAAGAGGCAGCATAGCCTGTTGTTACGACCGAGTCTCCGACCTGTGCTTTTGAGTTTCGGGCAATGTCTTCGAGCATACAGATGCTGGTGCTTTTGCCATCCCACTGCAGTGAGCCAAACGATCCATTGTGCGAAAGGCCTGCCGAAAGACGCAGTTTAGGATTAAGCATGCTGATGACGAGCGAATAATGTTCACTCGTGTTTGCAACAATTCCTACAACGCCATTGTGGGCTGCAACACCCATACCTACGCGCACACCATCGGCCTCACCTTTGTCGAGGGTGAGATAATTTTGTGCCTGATTAACAGAATTAGACACAACGTGAGCCAGCATAAATTCGAACTGCTTTTCGGCTGCATCCTTCTGCCATTCTGGGCGGTTTTCTTCATCAACCTGATCAGAATACTCGGCCAGGCACTGGCGAAGTCTGACATTTTCAGCTTCAACCTCTCCTATTTGTTCGAGCAGCTCCTGATTGATGCTTCGAAGCGAAAAATAGCCTGTAATGTTGTTTGAGGTCTGGTAAAGGCTGCCAGTTACAGCATTTGCGCTTCCAAACCAGATGCTTCGGTGATAGGGGTTGCTTTGAAACAACAGTATCAAACTAATAATAGCCAAGAACAGCCAGGTGAAAAACGGGCTGTTCTTGGTAAAGAAACGTATGAGATTCCACATAAAATAATGAACAATTAAGAATGAAAAGTTAGAAAATTCCGGTTATTATCGGCCATTGACGATTCAGAATCTATAACTTTTTACTTAATATTATTTAATGAGGAATGGGAAACGAGCAATATTCTGAAGAGCAATACCGGTACCCTTTGCTACAGAGAGAAGTGGATCTTCTGCCACATGGAACTTGATACCAATCTTATCCTGCAAACGCTTGTCGAGGCCACGCAGCATAGCACCACCGCCGGTGAGATAGATACCGTTGCGCACAATGTCGGCATAGAGCTCTGGTGGAGTCTCCTCCAAGCCCTTGAGCACAGCTGCCTCAATCTTCGAAATAGACTTCTCAATGCAATGAGCAATTTCCTGATAGCTTACTGGCACCTCCATTGGGAGGGCTGTCATCTGGTTAGGACCATGCACAATGAAGTCTTCAGGTGGGTTGTCGAGCACGGTAAGGGCCGAACCTACATTGATCTTGATCTGCTCTGCAGTAGGAATACCAACACGGATATTGTGCTGACGACGCATGTAGTCAAGAATGTCCTGAGTAAGGTCATTACCAGCCACACGGATAGAGTTATTGGTTACAAGACCACCGAGAGAGATTACGGCAATCTCAGACGAACCACCGCCGATATCGACCACCATGTTACCCTCTGGAGCCAAAACATCAATGCCGATACCGATAGCAGCAGCCATTGGCTCGTAGAGCATATAAACATCTCGGCCGCCTGCATGCTCACTTGAGTCGCGCACCGCACGGATTTCAACTTCGGTCGAACCTGAAGGAACGCCTACAACCATGCGTAACTGAGGAGAGAAAAGTTTATGACTGCCGAAAGCCATTTTGATCATGCCTCGCATCATCTGCTCTGCAGCATAGAAGTCGGCAATGACACCATCGCGCAGAGGGCGTACGGTTCGGATGCCTTCTGGTGTACGACCTTCCATCTGCTGAGCCTTATGACCAACAGCGATGAGCTTGCCATCACGAGCATCGAGAGCAACGATTGAAGGTGCATTGACAACAATCTTGTTATTCTGGATGATGACGGTGTTGGCAGTACCAAGGTCGATGGCTACGTCTTGTGTTAATTTGAAAAATGACATGAATAACGAATAGTCAAAT
>JAUNCV010000132.1 GCA_030526445.1 Bacteroidales bacterium
GCAGTCTTTGGCATTGTTATTAGTGTTGTCATTCCACGTTTTACGTTAGACAGAGAACCCAACTTTTGAACGATTTTGCTTCGCGATTGTCTCGGCCTGGCAATACTTCTTCAGGTTCTCGGCAGTATTGGTCGAATCGCCATGAAGAATGTAGTCGATGGCATAGCGGCGAGCAATGTTCTCAATCTGGCCGCCGCTGAATTCGAATTGCTTGGACAGTTCGCTAATGATGTCGTTCGAAACATCGGGCAACATCATTGTCCAGATCTTTGCGCGAACAGAGACATCTGGCTTCTCGAACATAATCTTGTAGAGGAAACGGCGCTCGAAGGCTTTGTCAAGGTTCTGTGTGAGGTTGGTTGTGGCGATCATGATGCCGTCGAGGGTTTCCATCTCTTGCAAGATGATGTTTTGCATCGTGTTCTCCATCTTATCTACCGAACGCTCAGCACCCTCTTTGCGGATGCCGATAATGGCATCGGCCTCGTTGAAAAGCAGGATAGGAGCACGCTTGCTCTTTTTCACCATTTCGCGATATTTGTCGAATACCGCCTTGATGTTCTTCTCTGTCTCGCCCACCCAGCAACTGCGCACTTTCGGAATATCGATAAGCATGATGTCGCGCCCAGTCTGCCTTGCCAGCTGCATCACGGTCTCGGTCTTGCCTGTGCCAGGACCACCATAGAAGAGGCAGGCAAAGCCACAGCGCATCCCTTTCTGCTTCATGCGGCTCTGAATCTGGCGGAAGTTTTTGGGCTGAAGCAGAGAGTTCAGTTCGTTAACCTGTTCCTCAACGGCAGCAGGGTAGAAGAGCTCTTTCTTTACAACCTTTTTTGCCTCAATTTCATTCTGCTTAGGTGCTGCCTTCAGCGTTGGCAGATTGAGTTCTGCCAACAGGTGACGTTTGCTGCTGTCTGAGAGTTTGAAAGCCTCTTTGTCAAGGAAACCATCGTTGTCGGCATATTCCACCAACTTCTTCTTCATCAATTCGTGTTCGCCCGATTCGAGCGCCCTTTTGTTATAGAAGTAATCCCCACGATCATCGTAGAGAAACTTGAGATCACAGCCGCGAACGCTATCATCGTTATTGTTTACGAACTGATGACAGAAATAAATCAGCAAATCACGTTCCTCGAAGTCAAGTTTCAAAGACGCAACCTTCTGACAAAAGTCAATTTGAGGGTTGGTTTCGAGGATTGTGTTCAATTCCTCATGCATTCCAGCCTCGTCCAGATCGTCATCATCCTTTTTGTCGAAGGTTGCATCCAGTTTGGCAAAGAACTCTTGGTAGGTCTTGCAATAGGGAGGATTTGGCTCATAACACTTGTTTTCTTTCAGCGCCTCCTGCACCTCGTTAGGAACCAGGTATTCCTCTCTATCACTCTTTTTGCGCTTGATGAAATGACGGTTCACCAACTCATCAATATCAAGAGAGTACAACATCATCTGGATGGTACTGCACCCCAAGTCTCCACCAATCTCGCTCAAGCGAATGCGGCGGTCATCGCAGCGCGACACAAACAGAGAGAAGAGCACCGCCTGCATCTCTGTCAACTGATGAGTCTTAGCTACAGTCTCAATTTCCTTTTTGCACTTCTTGGCAAACTCATCGACCAGACCGAGGTCTTTTACGGTCGAACTGATTGCCTCCATGGCTTGCAGCATTACCAATTGCTTGCCGTTGCCTTTGAAAAACAAATTTTTCATCATATATGAATTTTTAAGCATTGCACATTCGTCAAAAGCGCACCAACGCTTTTTTGCTATATAAATGGTCATAACTGCTAAAAAATTCAAAAATCAAGGCAACTTTTTTTTCATTTGGGCTCAAAAAAGGCACTAATCCTTCTTTTTTGCCCAAATTTCCTTTGTTTTTTCGATGTTAGTATCCACGCTTCAGCTGCACTCCCTCGGGGATGGATGTCTGGAGCAGGGCGTTGAGCTCGTCGGCAAATTGCTTGATGGTCTGCACATCGTCCAGCAGATGCTCCTGGCGGAGGCTTGCTGTGAGTTGGCCGCCAGACATCGGGAGCGAAAGGCCGCAAGGTGGAATATCGGAGCTAATTCTTGTAGAACGATGGAGGGGCAGGGCATAGGTGATGTTATGCAGCTCCATCACTCCATGCTGGCGCATGTGGAACTCGCCAATGCGGGTGGTCATGTCGCAAAGCTCTTGGGCATATTGAGCCACTTGGTCCAAAGGTATTCTGGCTTCCATCCAGAGGGTGCCATATCGGTCCCAAAGGTTCTGAATGACGGAGATTTCGATCGTACATGTTGCGAGGTCTTCGTTCATCTGGACGCTGTAGTCGAAACCCGCGGGTTTGAGCAATGGCTGCAGAATAGTATCAGCCATGCCTGCCATCAGCTGCTGTTTCTTATACTGGCGGATACTATCCTCTTCTTGTCTCTTTTGCTCCTCTTTCTCGTGAGCCCACTCTTCACGCAACTTAATCTGTTCGGGCAGGATGCGCGATGAGGAGTTGTATTCCTCGGCCGTCAGTGCCAGTTTCTCTTTGGGGAAATCCTTCCATTCCAGCGCATCGGGCACTACATCGGCATGTATAGAGCATACTTTCATGACCTTCTTGGCCATTGTCACATTCTCCACGTGGATTACGCATCCTTCGGGTAAATTGTTGAAGGCATAGCTTTTGAGTCTGCCTTTGCCAAGAAATACATAGTGCTTGAGTTTTTCGGCATTGAGATATCTAATCTCAGAGGTGTTCCACCCTTGCAGATACTCTACGCCATACAGGCCATACGCTTGCTGAACCTTTTCGTCCAGACACAGTACGCGTGGGCCTATGGGTTTCTCCTGGGAATCGTACATAATACTATCGATTTTTATTGCCGATTTTGGAATGTTGTATTTGAATGGGCATCCAGGGCCAAGCACAATCTCCCTGATGCCTTCGTGAAAAATCAGCTCCTGCGCCTTCACTCTTTGGGCATAGGCACTAGGCTTGACAGTAATATTTACGATACTGCCCGGGAACTCCACCACATCATTGAGGCAAAGAGCTTTGTTGATTTCTATGGGTTTTACAGAGGTTGTTCCTTCGGGGAACTTATATATTTTTTTTGCCATACTATTATGATTTTTTTATCAGACATACCTTGCCCATCTGGCTCATCCATTCTTTGCCATTGTTGTAGTCCTCCTCCGTGCCCACAACCCAAAGGATGGGTGTATGGAAGAAGGGTGGAAGCTCGGGATGAGGAGCATAGCCATCGGTACAGATGATGAGGCCCTGATAGTAGCCTTTCTGCTGAGCCACAAAGTCGATGACTGGCTGAAAGCTGGTGCCACCGCGCCCCTCGATATTTATCTTGCCACCCTTCATGGCCTTCTTCAGCGGAATGGGGTCGCCACTTATTTCTGCATCGAACTGGATTACATCAATAGCCTCGATACCATACTTGAAGAAGCGATGGGCCACGCCAAAGAAATCGGCCAGCAATTCGTCCGATACCGAACCGCTCACATCCACAGCTATGAGCAGGCGCGAGGAGAGGTCGTACACACTGCCCATATTCTCGAATCCCGAACGACGGTTGGGTCGCATGCGGGTGAGGTGACGTTTGCTGCTGAGCACCTCCTGCCTGAAGGATTGTATCACCTTGCGGTAGTCAATCTTGGCTTTGGTCGATGCCACAATCTGGCTTGCGAGCTTGCCATGGAGCGAACCCCAGGTGTTGCTGGCTTCGAGTGAATGGATGATTTCATTCACTTCGGCCTCGGCCATAGCACTCTCTTCCCAAAGTTCTGTCTGGTCGGCAGCCGCCTGTCCGCTTCGATCCAATTCGTCGCTCTCACCACCCGATTCTTGCTCCTGCTGCTGGCTTTTCTTCTCTATTTCCCTTACATAATACTCAAAGCATTCGCCCGTTTTCAGTCCCAACCGGGTGGGCGAAGTCAATTTTACCTCTTTCAGTTTGTAGTTATCGGCCACCACACAGTTGCTGCCCATCAGGATGGATTTAGGCGAACAGTCCTTGGGTTGGCGTTCGTAGGGATGCTTCAGCAGGATGCGTATGCACTCGATGGCCAGCATCTCGGCAAAGGCTTTGTCCGAGAGCGGTTCGCACAACTTGGGATTGTACTCTATGCGCATCTTTCCACAACGCATGGCACAGAGCATCTCGTCGTTGGCCTTCACGTGATGATGCTGCAACACACGCAGCAGGGCTGGCTCCATGAGGAACCAGTCCATGGAAAGTTGCTCGATTCTTTGTTCCATTACAGTTCAGTAATAAAAGCCATCATACTCTGATAGATGCCTGGAACCTTCGTGGCAATGAATATTGTGCCCTGAGGATAGACTCCATCGGACGAAAGACGAATAAAGCTGGCCAGAATCTCCTTCTTCCCCTTCTTCTCGAGCCATGCGTAATAGGCCTCCAGGTTGGAAGCGATAGTCTCTTCTGACAAGCCATCGGCATCCCTTACCTGCAGGTAGCGGAATATATCCTCGTTGATAACAGCCAGCTGATGCACTTTCATCTTCTCCAGTTCTTTCTTGGCATGGGCAAAATCTTTGAGCACATCTTTGCCCGATATCTGCTTCATTTCGTTGATCGAAGCAAAGAAGGCTGCTGTGGCTGGGGCGCCTACAATGCCGGCAATGAAAATCTTGTAGTCATCGTCGAGCTCCTCCACGCCACGGATGAGCTTCGACACCTTCACCCAGGCACGGCGGTCGGGCGATTTCTCCAAGCCTTCGTACTGATTGGCACGCTCCTTGGGGCCATCGAGCCACTCTTCGTGGTCGTGTATAAATTCCGTTACGCGTTCATCCACTCCATGCCCTTCGGCCCAAAGCAGCCACTCGGCCACGGTGGGCTGGAAGTTGTAGATGTTGAAACGGCTGACCAGCGCAGGGTCGAGGTCGGTGAGCTGATACTCCTCGCCATCGTTCACGGCCGATATCACCACGCTTCCTTCGGGCAGACTGCGTCCTGCCAGCTTGCGGTTCAAGGCCAGGTCCATGATTGTCTGCAGCACCTCGGGGCGTGCACGGTTCAGTTCGTCTAGAAAGAGCACGATGGGTTGGCCATCCACAGGGAACCAATAGGGTGGCATAAATTCCGTCTTGCCGCTCTTCTCATCCTTATGAGGCAGGCCGATGAGGTCGCCCGGATCGGACATCTGTCCCAGGAACAAGGCTACAACTTTCATGCCTCGTTCCGTAAAGAAGCGGGTCAGGATCTCACTCTTGCCTATGCCGTGACGCCCACAGAGCATGATGTTCTGCTCGGCGGGCATCTTCTCCAGCAGGCGATATAGTTTTTGGGTAGAGATGGTTATTGGCATTGTATCTGAATTTGAGGATTAGTACACTTTGATTTCGTTGAAGCCACAGTATTGATCATTCTCATCACAGATCTTGCATATCTGTTCGATATCGTTCATGTCGGCAGGCAGCTCCGGATAGGCCTTGTGGAAGTGGGCAATGGCCTCCTCCCGGGTGACGAAATAGACATCATCGTCATCGATATCCGTCAAAACTCTGTAGCGCTCAGGAAAGTACTTGCCCTCTCTATCGTTGGTCCAATGTACTCCGTCTTCGAAGCACTCTGCCAACATATAGATATTGGGTTCTGGTTCGCCCAGTTGTTCAAGTACATCGTCAATCACATCCTCGTGCTCCCAAGGATAGGCCTGGGTGAAGAACAGTACGCTTTTATCCCCTCTGCCCTCTACATGGGC
>JAUNCV010000133.1 GCA_030526445.1 Bacteroidales bacterium
CGCCGGGTTGGCTTTTGGTCAGCCCTGTGAAGCCGTAAGTGTCCTGGCCCGAAAGCCAGTTGTCGGTGCTGTTGCTGAGGGTTGCCTCATAGCTTGTAGCCGCTGTCACAAAGTTGTCCGAAGTGACTTTGATGGTGAGGTTCTCGAGATATAGTTTGTTGTCGGTTACCCAGTTTTGCAATGAGTAAACGGCAAATCTTATTTTCGCGTTGAGGTGGTGGAAAGGCATCCACACTTCGCGGTTCAGCGAGGTGGTGTTCTGGTTGTTCACGTTTTGGGTTTGTCCCTCGCGTGCCAGCAAGTCTTCGTCCTTTCCGTCGGTGTTTCGGTGCACCTGTGCCAAGATATAAGGCTCAGGTTTTTCGGTGGTTATGTTGCCCTGTGCGTCGAGGGTCGAAACCTGTCCGTTTTTCACCGTCTGCGCATAGTAGGGCGCATTGATCTTGAGCGCTTCGTGGCTCAGCGTGAATGTGCTCGCGTTGGTGGGGCAGGGCGCAATGGCATGAAATCTGTATGGATATGCGCTATAGTCCCAGTACTTCACGCTCTGTCCGCTCACGTTGGTGTAGTCCCATGTCTGCTTCGTAACATTGTTCCACGCATCGTTTTTCACGATATAATCCACTTTATATCGGTCCATCACGGTCTGCAGTTGCTGAGTGCCGTATGCTTTGAATGTCGATACGAGGAAATCGCTTGTCAGGGCAGTTGCACGCGAACGGCTCTGCTGATTCTCCTCCTGCACGCGGCAGGCGAAGTTCATTGGGTCCCTTTGGTTAGGGTCTATTTTATCGATTTCTTCGAGCACAGTGTCCGATGAGCACGAAGCCAAAAAGAGCGCGCCAGTGCAGGCTGCAAAGACCTTGGCGGCCTTTGCAACCTGTGTGGTGCGGAATATGTTTGAAGAAATCATTGACATGTAAATCAAGGTTGTGGGGTTGTTGGGTTCGAGATGTTGTGTTCAGAGTTAGCCTCGGTATAGTCCTCGATGGTGCACTCGTCGAACACGATAGGGTAGAGGGCCTCTTCGGTCGAAGCATTTGGGTCCTCAGGCTTGATCTCTGTGTTTGGATTGGTGGTACCCGATGCGTTGCGAGTAATCTTGAAGGTGTAGATGTATCGGGTGTTAGGCTGCCAGTTTGCCACAGCCACTTTCTCGGTACCGTTCATGATGGTAGCAGGCACAAATGCGGTAGCATTGTGCACGGTGGTTACCTCCTTGTTGTCGTCGGCAATGATGCGGAAGGTCACGTGGAAGGTAAAGCCGGTCTCCTGATCCTTAGGCTGAGCCAATGGGTAGTAAATGGTTGGCGACCATGCATACTTCTGGCCAGCGCCATCGGCAGTTGCCTCTGGAATCACGTAGTGGTCCATATTGAGCTGCGAAGCCTCCAGCTTGGTGAGGTTGGCAGCATAGGTAGCAGGCACGTTGGTGGTCTGGTAATCGCCCTCAGTGGTGCTTGGTGCGAAGAACATCAGGTTATCGCTCACCGCAGTCTCGCCGGTATAAACAGGCTCGAAGGTTACAGCACTTGCGCCAAACTTCACGCTTGCGCCCGATGCCTTATAATATTCACCGAGTGTGTAGCTGGTGGTGCCCTTCACTGCTGGAGTTGCCTGAATGCCCTTGCGCAGGTCGCTGTCATCGGCCACGGTGGTTGGGAATTTGCCCTTGTCGGCGCCCAGGTCCACAATCTCTACCTTGTAGCCAGGAATGTCCTCATAGAAGCGAATGAACAACTGTCCGCCCATGTGCTTGAATTTGAGCTCCACATCCTTGAGCTGTGCATTGGTAGCCTGGTAGCTTGCATAGAGGTTTTCGGCCAAAGTGCGGTCCTGCTTAGGCGCTGTAGCCGAACCCATGTAGGCGCTGTTTGGGGTGAAGTCGTAGCCATCCTGCAATGAGCCCTTCTCGAGCGACAGGGTTGCATTGCCATTGGCATCGAAGCTCACCTCTACGCCGCTCTGCTTGTAGGGTGCATAGGCATAGAAGTTGGTGTAGGTGTAGGCCAAATCCCAGTAGCGCAGATACTGGTGCTGGTTGCCCGAAAGGTCTTTGGCATCGCTCGTAGTGTAGTAGCCAGCGGTGCCGGTATAGTTATATTCGGCCGAGCCCAAGCCTTCGTAGAACCAGGGCGACTTGTGGTCGTCGAGCGAACCTGCCTCCTTGGCCCAGGTGGTAGCATTGGTCTTGTCATAGCCGATGCTGGTGCCGTCTGAGTAGCCTACCAAGTAGTTGTTCATCACAGTCTGCTTAGCGGCATCGTCCTTCACCTTATAGGCAAAGATGCCGAAGTTATAGTGGCCCACGTCCTGAAACTTTGAGTCGCGTTTCTGCTGTGTGTCGTCGGCGCGCGATATGTTGCCCTTCTTGATCATGAAGCTGATTGGCGCCTCTTTGCCTGCAGGCTTGCCCATGTTCTCGTCAACAACCGAATCGTTTGCGCACGATGCCAGTGTGAGGCAAACCACAGGATAAATGAAAGATTTCTTCATATTCGATAATTATGTATTTGTTTTATTTTCAATTTTTAGAAAGATTATTTGTTTGGATTTCGAGCCAGCTTGCTGGCGATCCCAAAGAGAGACCCAAAAAGCGAGGAACTCGAGCGCATTTTTAGTTAAATTTAGTTGAGATTTTAAAAATCTAAATAATCATCATTGCTGAAAATGCGCAAAGTCAAGCTTTGCTTTTGGAAGCCTTTTTTAGAAGGATCGCCTCTTCGAGGCTCGAAATCTATCTGAAAATCTTACTGAACATTATAAACTAGTTATATATGAATAATGTATATCAGAGCGGAATTTCGTAAATCAGCTCGTCATAATCCTCAACCGTTGGATTGAAGATGCTGCCAGTGCCCTCTTCGGCTGGTGGGCCAACCTCGAGCTCGTTACAGTCAATCTCGATGGTGATGACGCCGCCGTGGCACTGACTCTGACACTGGTCGGTCACGTTGGCACGGTATGCCTGCGTAGCGCCATTGGACATGATCAGCTCATAATAGAGATAGTTAGGCAACTCGGTGCGCGAACCCTGATACTGTGCGCGGCTGCCCACGTTAAATCCGTCCATATCGCACAGACCGAAGGTTGTCAGCTTGCCGCCAATGATGTCGGCCACTTTGCCCTTCACCTCCAGGTTGCGCTTCAGTCGGGTATTGAAATAGACCATGCAAGGCGTGTTCGAAGTGTGGCCCGTGTTCACGCTTGTTGAGTTGGCAAAGGCCGAAATCGCAGCATCGCCATTGATGCCCTTCACGCGTCCGTCGTTGTTATAGAGAATGATCTGCACCAGATAGATGTACACCAGTGGCTCCAGCTGGCAGTTGATGTGCTTCACCCAGACCTTTTCCTGCTCGTTATAGTAGTCATAGTCCTTCATGTCGCGCGATATGTAAATATCTCTCGGATAAGCCGAGTAGAATATCTCCGGCTGGTTGTAGAGAGCGGTCAGTGCAGAGTCGTTTTCGGCCGTCACATGGATGCCACGAGTCACCGAAGTGGTAGCCGTCACCTCGTCCAGATCGCTTTCATCAATCGTCACCACCTGTGTCTGGTCCGGACTGTCGATGTTGCTCCAGAGCAGAATGTCGTAGTAGCCGAACTGATAGGTGCGGCGGAAAGTGTTGCCATACACCGTAAATCCGTCCACATTCGTGTGGTTCAGCACGCCCGGCATTTCGCCCAGATAGTAGCGTCGAGCCTCGAAGTTGGTTGGCTCCGGATACTCCACTTTGCCCCACAGGCGAATATCCTCTTCGTCCCAGCCATAATACCACTTGCTCTTCCAGTCAATGTCGATGTCCCACACCACTTCCATTTCGGTTATCACTACCGGCATGTCAACCAGCACCTCCTGTGCAGGCAGTTTCAGTGGTGGTTCGATGCAGGAGGTTGTTACGAAAGGCTGTGCCACGAATAGCGCGAGCGCTACGAATAAGCTTTGCTTACGAAAGGCTTTGGCACGAAGACTCTTCGAGCGCGAATAAGCTTTGCTTACGAAGTTATTGAAATTCATATTCATCGTGCATCTCCTTTCCTTTTATCCTTGCGATATATGATATCGTAGGTCACCTGCAGGCCAATATTGGTTGGGCCGAACCAGGTGAACTGGTGGTTTCGCTCCTTAAAGTCAGAGGCCGAACCCATGTAGTCATAATAGTAGTCGCCATCCTCTTCGCCCGTCAGTGGGTTGCCGAACACATATGGGTCGTGGCGAGTCAGGAAGAAGCCCGCCGCTGCCATCAGCTCTAAGCGCCAGTTGCCGCGTTTGTTGAGCGGAATGGTGTAGCCGATGCTCAGGCCAGCACCGCCGCCTTCGCCCTCCCAGCCCTTGGTCTTGCTCAGTCCAATGCCATAAACAAAGCCTTGTGCATAGGCTCCTAAGTAGCCGCCGCGGTAGGGGTGACCCTCCGAGAAATAGCGACGCACCTCGAGCTGCAAATCGCGCATCTGGAAAAACTCCTGGCTGCTCCAGTGGCGATGATTGCTCCAGGTGAAACCTACGTTATAGGTATAGTGACCATAAAGTGGGAAGTACTCCAACTGCACATCGAGCGAAGGTGCCCAGCCAAACTGTGGCATATAGAAGGCATCGCGCAGCAAGTTGGTGCGGAGTGCTATCAGTGGCAATTTAGGATTCTCTTTCTGGGGTTCGAAGACCCATGGCTCCACCTGTGGCTCTCTCTGCAGAGGCTGTGCCTCCTCTTCGGGCAGTTGTGCCACGGTGGGCTCTAATGGTTCGGTCAAGCCTTTGGGACGAGGTGCCGTGCCAAACCACAGCATCACGCGTGCCTGTCGCAGCTGGGGGAAATACTCCTTCAGCAGTCGGGCCCAGGTCTTGCCGCCGTTCATCTTCTGCAGGCGTGCTTTGCACAGGCGCTCATCGCCCTTGCACTCCTGCCACAGCTGGCTCACAGCCTCAGCCTCGGCATCGTTGGCTTCGCGCATCAGCACGGTCAGGTACTCATAGTCCTCCGTGATGCTGGCCGACTCAATGTCTTGCACCGAAAACTTGTTGTCCAGCTCGCTGCCAATAAACTCTACCAGTCGCTTGGTTCGGCCGGTACCCAGTCGGCGGTTGTTCTCATACGAACCCTCAGGCGAAGCGGCACCGCGGATAATGATTTTTCTCAGCACCAGGCCCTTGTCCTTCAAGATAGGCACCACCTCCTCCTTATAGGTGCGGATGAATGGCTCCTCGGGACGCAGTTCCGTACGGTTTACCGTAAAGCGGATGCCCTGTGCCGAGGCGTTGAAGAGCGAGTCGCTGATTTCGGGAATTTCGGCCTTGTTGTCGCTGCTCACATACACAAACGGATATTTGGGCAGGGGCTTGAATTCGCCCTTGCTCTCGCCCATGAGTGTAGCTGCTGGCCATGCCAGGAGCACCGAAACTATGGCTTTCTGAATGATTTTCATTCCTGTTATTTTTGCTGCTATTATTTGTCTTGATACGTGCGAAAATATAATTATTTATTTCCAAACCCATGCAATTATTGTAAATAATTTGCAAAATATGCCCCATTTTTCTCCCTTTCCCTCGCTTTTTGCATTTTCTAGAGGAGAGAATGGTGAGGAGCGAAGCCAACTTTTGACTTTTAACCTTTAACTCTTAACTTTTCTTTCATGTTTGCCAATGTTACATTTTGGCCATGTTACACACATTTTGTAAC
>JAUNCV010000134.1 GCA_030526445.1 Bacteroidales bacterium
CTAATATTAACCAAAGTCAGACCTCTTTCCTCGGCAAAAACCTGCAGTTTTTTCAAATCTGCAAGATAAGCCTGGACGCTATTATCGGCGAAATTGCGTTCAAATTTGAGGTAAGAATGATAATTTATGAGATTTTTATCGTCCATTCAAAAAAAATTGTTATCTTTGCGGCGCAAATATACTTATATTTGTTAAAATAAGCAAGTAATTATGAAAATTCTCATCATCAACGGCCCCAATTTGAACCTTTTAGGCAAACGCGAGCCAGGAATCTATGGTTCCTCAACATTCGAAGACTATCTTGAGAAGTTACGCGAAGCCTACCCTGATGTTGTCATCAATTATTTCCAAAGCAATCTGGAAGGTGGTATTGTTGACACACTTCACGAGGCTGGTTACCCTGGTACAATCCAGCCGGAGCGCGAAGGAGAAGAGAGACCAGATGGCATCATTCTTAATGCTGGTGCCTATACCCACACTTCTGTAGCCATTCACGATGCAATAAAGGCAATTCCTGTGCCTGTCATTGAAGTGCATATCAGCAATGTGCATCAACGCGAGGATTTCAGACACCATTCTTTTATCAGTCCCGCAGCAGCAGGCATCATCATTGGCTTTGGCTTGGAAAGCTACCGTTTGGCCATAGACAGTTTTATCAATCGACTTAAATAAGAAATTTTATTAATAACCCATCTGTAAGGTATAATGAATCAGAAAAAGACGAAAATTGTTTGCACTATCAGTGACATCAACTGTGAGGTAGATTTTATTCGCGATCTTTACGAGCGCGGCCTCAATGTAGTGCGTATGAATACTGCCCACGCTAACGACGAGGGCATTCACCAGCTCATTCAGAATGTGCGTACTGTCAGCGAAAATATTCCTTTGCTCATCGACACCAAAGGTCCAGAAATTCGCACCACAGTATTCCCTGAAGACTATCAGGAGAAATTTGTCATTTTTGAGCCAGGTGACCGTGTGTATATGGTTGGCAACCCTGAAGGTGTAACGACCCATGACTGCATCTCAATGAACTATGCTAATTTCTGCCATGATGTTCCTGTAGGTGCTACTGTACTCATCGACGATGGCGAAATTGCTTTTGAGGTTGTTGACCGTGAGGGTGACGCTCTTATTGCAGAGGCTCTCAACCACGGAGAGTTGGGCCAGCGCAAGAGTGTTAACGTGCCAGGTGTCAGCATCAAGCTTCCTTCGCTTACCGACAAGGATCGCCACATGATTGAACTTGCAATCAAGGAAGATATTGATTTCATTGCACACTCATTCGTGCGTTCTAAGCAAGACGTTCTCGATATCCAGGAGATTCTCGATGCTCATGGATCAAAGATTAAGATTATTGCAAAGATTGAGAATCAGGAGGGCGTTGACAATATTGACGAGATTCTCGATGTAGCCTTCGGTGTAATGGTTGCCCGTGGCGACCTTGGCATTGAGGTACCCATGGAGAAGATTCCTGGCATCCAGCGTATGCTTATACAGAAATGTATGCTCCGTAACCGTCCTGTTATTGTGGCAACCCAGATGCTTCACAGCATGATTAAAAACCCACGTCCAACCCGCGCCGAAATTTCGGATATCGCCAATGCTGTATTCTCGCACACCGATGCTGTAATGCTTTCAGGCGAAACTGCCTATGGTGCATATCCTCGCGAGGCTGTTGAGACTATGGCCAAGGTTTGCCGCGAAGCGGAGGCTGAACTTGACAAGCTTGAATATACAATTCCTGTACACTTCAGCCGTAAGTCGCCAAACATCTCGACCTATCTCTGCAAACATGCTGCTATTGCACAGGAGAGCCTTGGTGTTAAAGCATTCATCACAGAGAACCACACCGGTTTTGCATCGCGCATGATGGCCAGCTACCGTTCAAAGGGTCCAATCTATGCCCTTTGTCACGACATGAAGGCTGTGCGCTCTTTGGCACTCAGCCATGGCGTATTCCCAACCTATGTTCAGGCTGCAAACAGCCACTTCCTTTACATGGGTCTTTCTCACCTCATTGAGAATGGCACCCTGCAGAAGGACGACTTGCTTGCCTACCTCTTCAGCACAACCGATCAGGGCTTCTCAAGTCTTGAAATCAACAAAGCTGAAAAACTGTTAGCAGAGGTATAACCTCGAAACAAAGAAAAAATCTAAATCGAGATTCTTTTGTGAACTACGAAGAGACAGAAGATGCACTTGACGCCTATGTGCGTTCGCATATTGACGCTGAGCCTGGATATTTACACCAGGTTCAGCGCCTCACTCATCTTCGTCTTACCTATTCTCGCATGTGCAGTGGCCACATACAAGGCAGATTACTAAAAATGCTCTGCCAGTTGGCCAATGCTCATCGCATACTGGAACTTGGCACCTTCAGCGGCTACTCAGCTCTCAGTATGGCTGAAGCACTGACACCAGACCCGATAAATGGACAAGCAGAACTCCATACCATCGAGGTATTTGATGAACTTGAAGATTTTGAACGTGAGATGCTTGCCAAAGCCGGCGAATTAGGACAAAAGATTCATCTTCATATTGGTGACGCCTTGCAACTCATTCCACAAGTGAGTCAAGAAGTTGGGGCTCCTTGGGATGTGTGTTTCATAGATGCTGACAAACGCATTTATGACGAATATTTCAAGTTAGTACTTCCTCACATGAAACCTGGAGGCCTAATTATCTGCGACAATACTCTCTGGGCTGGAAAAGTACTTGACCCTTCGCCCAAAGAAAGCGATTTACAAACACGAGGATTACAGCGGTTCAACGACATGATTGCAACCGACAACCGCGTGGAGAAAGTTATACTCCCAATGCGCGATGGATTGACATTATTAAGAGTAAAACCCACTGCGTGTCATTAATGGGAATTTTCAAATAGACAATTATAAATATATTAAAATGGAAAATACAAGACTCGACAAAGTAAACCGTCTGCTCGAAAAAGAGTTGGCTGAAATTATCAGACAAGAAACCGCTAAGACCCATGGTTTGATGGTAAGTGTAAGTGCTGTTCGCACCGCACCAGACCTCAGTTTTGCCCGTGTCTTTGTGAGTGTCTTCCCATCAGACAAGGGAACTGACATCGTAAAGAACCTCAATACCTATGTAGGAGGCATTCGTGGCGCACTTGGCAACAAGGTTCGCCATCAGCTCCGTGTCATTCCTGAACTTCGTTTCGAAATAGACGACAGCCTTGATTACCTCGAGCGCATTGATCAGTTGCTCAAGAAATAACTAACCATTAACCGTAAACTTATAACATGGGTTGCGGGCTCCCGCTTCGCATAGCCTTCCGCTATCTCTTTGCAAAAAAGAGTCATCGAGCCATCAACGCTATTTCGTTGGTGGCTGCATGTGGTATAGCTATTGTATCTACAGCGTTAGTCTGCATTCTTTCGGTTTATAACGGCTTTGAGTGCTTAGTGGGGCAACTGACATCACAACTTGACCCTCAGCTTCGCATCGAAGCCTCTTATGGCAAATCTTTTCACGACAACGATACACTACGCCAACTTTTGGCTCAAATGCCAGAAGTTGAGGCTGTGAGTGCAACTCTCGAAGAGACTGTCCTTATTGTCAGCGGTGGCAGACAGTTACCAGCCCGCATGAAGGGTGTGGACAGTTATTACCAGCAAGTCTGCAACATTGATAGTATTCTTTATCGAGGCAGCTACATCCTTGATGACGATATTGCAGATTACACACTTATGGGAGCAGGACTGGCAGTACAGGCATCAACACGAGCTGGGGCAATCCGTCCCCTGTTCTTTTATTGTCCCAAGAGAGAGGGCAATATAAATCTACTGCACCCTGACGATGCATTTACCGAGAAACAGGTTTTTTGTTCGGGTGTTTTTGCTGTTCAGCAAGCCAATTACGACGACAATCTCTGCATTACTTCCATACAAACTGCTCGCTTTTTACTGCAAGATTCTCTTCTGTGCAGTGCCTACGAAATAAAGTTATCAAGTCATGCCAAAGAGAAACAAGTTCAAGCGCTTTTAGAGGAAGCTATAGCAAAGAATGGATTATCGTTCCGCATCTTGAACCGTCATCAGCAGCAAGCAGACAATTATCGCATTGTCCAGATGGAGAAATGGATCACTTTTCTGCTCATTCTTTTTATCCTGCTAATCACATCTTTTAATATAATAGGGGCACTCTCCATGCTGATTATCGACAAAGAGCCTGAACTCAATACACTTCGAGCTTTAGGTGCTACCGATAAACAGATAAAACAAATCTTTGCTTGTGAAGGTATGCTTATTTCGTGCATAGGTACCCTGTCAGGCATCCTTCTGGGTGTCGGACTCTGTCTTTTGCAACAAGAATTTGGAATTATCGGATTAGGCGACGGCACCGGAATGTTTGTCGTAGACAGTTACCCTGTAAGACTTCACTTGAGCGACGTATTCCTTTGCCTTGCCATGACATTAGTTACTTCCTCAGCCACAGCTCTGGGTTTTCTGCATCATTCTTTCCATAAATCCAGAACATAAGCTGAGCGCGTCGGTTATCTATATCAGCCTTCACTGTACCAATATGCTGACGCATCTTTACTTTCTGACCCTCTTTCACATTCGCTGCCGAGAGATTGCTATATACAGACATGTAGTCGCCATGGCTAAGAATAATGGTATAATCCTCAGAACTACGAGCAACCCTCACAACTGTACCCTCAAAAATAGCACAAGCATGCGCTCCTACTGCAGTCGATAGATTAATACTATAGTTACCATTGGCCGAATAATGGCTCAAGAAAGCAAAGTTTGCATCAAGCGGATAAGGCATTTTTCCTTTATTCTGCTTAAATGATCCTGTGAGTTGTGCCACTTCCGATGGAGTATAATAGGCCGACGAAGGTTCCTTCTTTCCACCTGTCTTTTTTTTGCTTTTCGAAGCTGCTTCTGCAGCTTTCTTACGCTCCTCTTCAATAAGTTGCTGAATCTTTTTCTGAATTTCACGCTGCTGTTTCTGAGCCGAAGCCAATTCTCCCTTAAGTTCTCGATTTCGCTTCTGTAGCTTAGCAACAGCCTCCTCTTGTACACGCTGCTTATTTGCCAATACCTGGCGCTCTTTTTCCAGTGCTCCACGCAGTTTTTCTCTGTCGGCTCGAGTGCGGGCTAATTGCTGTTTCACCGAATCAGTCTGCTGTCGTTGTTGTTCAAGCAAAAAGGCCTCCTGCTTTCTCCATTCAGTATATTCGCGAATGTATCGCATGCGGCGAACACCCGTCATCAAGTCGTTGGCCGAAAGTACAAACATCCACTCGTCATAACCACTGCGCCATTTGAAAGCATGCTTCACGGCCTTCGAGAACTTCTCTTGCTTTACCTTATACTCTTCGCCTAAACTCACAATGGTCTGTGACAAAGAGTCCTCTTCGTCGCGAATTGCCTCAATTTCTCGCTGCATAGACACCAGCAGGGCTCGGCGCTTGCCTATCTCGTCTTTTCTTAACTCTATATCTCGATTCTGCGCAAGTACACTTTGGTCATTTTCAGAAATCATTTTCTCTGTGGCCGAAATCTGCTTTTGCAGGTCTCGCTGCTGTTTCTCATATTCAGCACGACTCAGTCTTTTGGTTTGGGGC
>JAUNCV010000135.1:0-1347 GCA_030526445.1 Bacteroidales bacterium
GGACCCCCTGCTCCCAAAGCAGGTGCGCTAACCGGACTGCGCTACACCCCGAAAAGACTTGCAAATTTCAAGTAACAACTTATATTGTTTTGTCCATTCAAGTTGTTTTCCTTTTGTTTTGCGGGTGCAAAGATAGGGCTTTTTTTCGCTGTTTCCAAATTATTTTACAAGTTTTTTCAAAAATTCCTTAAAAAAGCCATTTTAGACCGCTCAAAGCCCGTTTTTTGCAATCTTAATCATACAAAACCTATAATTCAATCAGCTGTTTCGGCTCACAAAATAGTCAATCACATTCAACAAAGTCTCTCTTGCTTCACTTTCAGGGAAAGAAACGAGTATTTCCTTGGCTTCATTCGATAATTGAAGCATTTTTTTCTGGGCATACTCAATGCCTCCCATCTCTTTAGCAAACTCGACCAATGTCTCAACTTCATTTTGAGCCAATCCTATATTATTATTTATTAATAATGAACGCATGCGCGCGTTAAGGTCTTCGGGAGCGTGTTGGAATGCATAAAGCAAAGGCAAAGTCACCTTTCCTTCCATAATATCGTGACCTGTTGGTTTACCGACCTCTTCAGTTTGCGGGTAGTAATCGAAGATATCATCACGAATTTGGAAGATCATACCAATTTTCTCTCCAATCTCATGCATTTTCTGAATTTCCTCACTTGATGCCCCCACCGAACGGGCTCCTATTCTAAGACAAGCGGCAAATAAAGATGCGGTCTTGCCCTTGATGACTCTGTAATAAGCCTCCTCGTCAAAAAGATGATTCTGAGCATTCGAAAGTTGCTCGAGCTCGCCTTCAGACAATGCAGTAACCATCAGACCCAATTCTTTTGATACCTCAAGAGAGCCAATCAGGTTACTACACAAGAGACATTTGGCCAAAAAGAAGTCTCCCGTCAGCACAGCCACCTTATTTCCCCACACATTGTTAATGGTTGCTCTGCCTCGACGTTCTGCACTTTCATCCACCACATCATCATGCATAAGCGAAGCATTATGCAATAATTCAACAGCCACAGCGCCATAAATACTCTGCTGTCTTACCTCTCCTGCCACAATTTTGGCCGAAAGCAAGGTGAGCACAGGACGCAGCTGTTTACCCCTTTTGTCAAGAAAATAGCGAATGACATTCTCGGCCAAAGGTACGTTCGTATGCAATACTTCTTCAAAAATTTCTCCAAAGCGGAGCATTTCTTTATCGATGCAGTGTAAATCCATTTGCGAATAAGTAGTTGTATATTTGTCAATTCTATCGGCTAAAACCGTTTTTTGAGCCATGCAAAGATACGGCAAATTAGATACAAATCAAAAAAAACAGATGAAATATTGAAAAAA
>JAUNCV010000135.1:1357-5570 GCA_030526445.1 Bacteroidales bacterium
AAGCAAAAGGAGTACCTTTGCGCCCACAAAACGAGAATGTTGTCAATTCTAGACAACTTGGGGTGCTTACCGAAAAGACCGGTAGGCTGAGATCAGACCCATTGAACCTAGGCAGGTAATGCTGCCAAGGAAAGGAGCATCCCCCATCATCTGTCTTATTGCGTTTAAAAAACTGATGAAAAAATTCATTCTTTTTTCGGCAGTAGGATATTTGTGTAGCAATGCGGTTGCTGCACCTATTGTCGATACCCGAGATTCGCTTCGTCTTGAGGAGCTCGAAGAGGTTGTTGTATCCTCAACCCGTGCCGGAGAGAAGACTCCAATGTCACACATCCATTTCTCTAAAGAACAGATCGCACAGCAAAACCAAGGCAAAGACCTCCCCTTCCTGCTTTCACTTACCCCTTCAGTCACCGTTTCAAGCGATGCGGGCAATGGCATTGGCTATACTAGCATTCGTGTGCGTGGCATCGACCCCTCTCGCATCAACATTACAGCCAATGGCATTCCTATGAACGACGCTGAAAGTTCGCAAGTCTATTGGGTCAATATGGGTGACTTCGCCTCAAGCGCCGAAAACATGCAGATTCAGCGAGGTGTAGGCACCTCAACAAATGGTGCGGGTGCTTTTGGCGCAACTGTCAATATTCAAACTGCCAACCTAGGCGCCGAACAGTCTGCAGGCTATGATATGAGTGCAGGTTCTTATGGCACCCACAAAGAGACTTTCAAATACAGCACAGGTTTGCTGGGCGGACATTGGGGTTTTCAGGGTCGTCTTTCTAATGTTCGAAGCGATGGCTATCTTGACCGCGCATTCTCAAAACTCAATAGTTACTTTCTGCAAGGTGGCTATTATGGCGAAAACACCGTGGTAAAATTCATTACCTTCAACGGTGTAGAACAGACATATCATGCCTGGAACTACACTTCAAAATATGAGCAGAGCCTTTATGGTCGAACCTACAACTCGTGTGGTGAATACTACGACGAGGAGGGCAATGTTCACTATTACGATGACCAAACTGACAACTATCGCCAACAGCACTACCAACTGCTGTGGGATCAGCGCATCAACTATCAGTGGAACTTCAATCTGGCCCTACACTATACACACGGTCAAGGTTATTACGAAGAATATAAGACCGGCCGAAAGCTCGAGGAGTACCTGCTCAAACCATTCACCGATGCCAGTGGCAACCTCATCAAGAAAACCGACCTCATCCGCCAGAAGAAAATGGAAAATGACTTCTATGGCTTTGTAGGCTCAATCAACTTTAACAATCATTCAAATTTCAAATCTACTTTGGGCGGCGGATGGAATCAATATGACGGTGATCACTTCGGCCTTGTCAAGTGGGTTAAAAACTATAGTGGCGATCTTTTGGCCAACCACAAATATTACGATAACACATCGCGCAAGATTGACGGCAACATATACGCCAAGGCTAACTGGGCCATTGTTGAGAAACTCAATCTCTTTGCCGATTTGCAGTATCGCCATGTTTCAACGAAAATGGAGGGCCCTTCCGACGATTTCGTCGATGGTAAACAGGTCGTTTTCAACGAGAAATACACCTACGACTTCTTCAATCCAAAGGCAGGTCTTTTCTTCGATATCAATCGCCAGAATAAATTCTTTGCCTCGGTTGGCATTTCTCACAAAGAGCCTACCCGAAATGACTACGAAGACAACATCGGCTCGCATCTCAAGGCCGAAAAACTGGTCGATACCGAAGTTGGCTACAAATATCAGAGTCCGAAGTTGACAGCAGGTCTCACTTACTATCTCATGAACTATACCAACCAGTTTGTGCTCACTGGCAAGCTCAATGAGATTGGCGAAATGATTGCTTCAAACGACAATTCGGGCAAATCTTATCGCACAGGTCTTGAGGCCGAATTCGCCTACCAGCCTGCCAAATGGTTCCGTTGGGACCTCAATGCCACTTGGTCACGCAATCGCAACAAGCACTGGACTGTCAATGCAACTGAGCAGGAAACCTGGGCCGACCAAGGAAGCATCGATCTGGGAGAAACTCCAATCTCTTTCTCCCCAGACTGGATCTTTAACAACATCTTCACTTTCAAGGTCAAAGGGCTCTCTGCCTCTATCATGACCCAATATGTAGGCGAGCAATATATCACCAACACTGGCTTCAAATCGTTTGTGTTCGATGGAAAAGATTATTCCATGATGCTCGATGACTATTGTAAAACCGACATCGACCTCACATATTCGTGGAGCAATCTTAAGTTTATCAAAGGTCTCAATGCGGGCATCACCCTTTACAATATCTTCTCTGCCGAATACGACAACAACGGCTGGGCCTATTGCGAAATTGGCCTCGACAAGCAGGGAAAGGCATACGCTTGGTCAACCGATCAGTATGAGGCAGGCTTTGCCCCACAGGCTCCTTTCAACTTCCTTGCTCACATCAGCATCAATTTCTAAGTCATGATCGAATATCTCACTGCCAACTGGCTCGAGATTCTGGGCACCCTCACCGGCATCCTTTATCTCTACTGGGAATATCAGGCCGATGTCAAGGTCTGGATTGCGGGCATCATCATGCCAGCCATCTCTATTGTGGTCTATTTCGAAGCCGGACTTTATGCCGACTTTGGCATCAACATCTACTACCTCTTGGCCGCCATCTACGGCTGGTGTGTGTGGAAATTTGCTCGTGGTCGAAAAACGCAGGCCGAACTCCCCATCACCCACACGCCACGTCAATTATACCTGTGGCTCGCCGTGGTTTTCGCCATTTCTTTCGTGGTTATTGGCGAAGTCCTTGTCCGCTTCACCAACAGTGACGTTCCTTGGTGGGATTCGTTCACAACGGCCCTCAGCATCGTTGGCATGTGGATGCTGGCACGCAAGTTTGTCGAACAGTGGATTGCATGGATTGCCGTCGATGCAGTTTGCACCGGACTCTATATCTACAAAGAGATCTATTTCTATGCCGCCCTCTACGCCCTCTACACATTCATTGCCGTTTTGGGCTATCGCAAGTGGCAGCATCTCATGCACGCAAGCAAACAGTAATCCAGATACAAAAAAAATCGGCAGAGCAGGAAATAAAACTCCTGTTTTGCCGTTATTCTATTTATATACCCTTCTCATAATTATGTCCGAAACTCCACTACGCATCACAGGCTTTGTGCCCGATGTCACCATATTGGGTGCCGGCGATTATCCCTCGCACCCTATTCCACTCTCGCTCTTGCGCGAAGCTCCCGTCGTACAGTGTTGCGATGGTGCTGCCCTCAGCTACCTTGAGCACGAAGGGAAACGCCCTTGGCGCATTGTGGGCGATGGCGATTCGCTCTCCGAGGCGTTCAAAGCAACCCATCGCGACATCCTTCGCCAGATTGATGAACAAGACTTCAATGACCAGACCAAAAACGTGAAGTATGCAGCAGCCCACCAGCTCAAGACCATAGCTATTGTGGGGGCAACCGGCAAACGCGAAGACCACACTTTGGGCAACATTTCTCTGCTCATCGACTACATGGAATGGGGCCTCAACGTGCGCCTCTACACCAACCATGGCGTGTTCATCCCGTGTCTGGGCAACTGTTGTGTCGAAGTTCCTGTAGGCTCTGCGGTCTCTATCTTCAACTTTGGCTGCACAGAGCTTTCGTCCGAAGGGTTGCAATATTCCCTCTACCCCACAACACGCCTTTGGCAGGCCACTCTCAACCGCACCATCTCGCCTCTGTTTTCTATCCGAGCCAATGGTGCCTATCTTCTTTTTCTTAACTATCCCGAATAAACCTTTCCACTTCTATGCGAAAAATCATTGGCATCGGCGAAACCGTCTTCGATATCATCTTCCGCAACGAGCAGCCCACAGCGGGCGTCCCAGGCGGCAGCACTTTCAATGCACTCATCTCTTTGGGCAGAACGCTTGGTGTTCGCCACCCCGAACATCCCATCTTCATGATTACCGAAGCTGGCAATGATCACATTGGCGACATCACACTCAAGTTCATGCGCGATAATCATGTCATGACCGATGGCGTGAGCCGCAGTCTTGGCAAGAGTCATCTCTCACTGGCCTTTCTCAACGAGCAGAGCGATGCGCAATACGAGTTCTACAAAGACCACAAATCAGTGCACCTCAGCACCGAGCAGATTGAGAAAATCAATGGGGTCAGTTCAAACGACCTCATCCTCTTCGGCTCGTTCTTTGCCATCAATCCCGTG
>JAUNCV010000136.1 GCA_030526445.1 Bacteroidales bacterium
CTTCGAAGAGAAAGCATGGCTCAACGAGCACAATGGTGTGATTCGCGTGGGTGCGCTCTCTGACTACTTGCCATTCGTCGGCATCAAAGAGGGAGAAATGGTGGGCCTGATGAGCCATGTGTTCAACGCAATGAAAGAGGTCTATGGCATCAAGGTGGAACTGCACACTTATGACGACGCCATCACAATGCACAAAGCGCTCAACGAGGATAAGATTGACATCATGGGCCCTGTGGTTGCCGACTTCTATCTGGCCGAACAGGACGAATGCGTGCTCACCGATGCAATGATCAACACCAACGCTGTTGTGCTGTATCGCAAAGGCGCCGACCTGCAAAAAAGCCTCGAGGTGATTGCTGCCAATGAAGAGTCGGCCTTCAATCCACGCGTCTTGCACGTCATGTTCCCAAACTCTGAAATCCACTCGTTCAGAAACGCAGCAGAGAGCATGAAGGCGGTAGCCGATGGCAAAGCCGATTGCATGATCATTCCTTCGGGCCGCATCAACATTGCCCGTGCCGATCCCAGCATTGACCGTCTGGCCATTGCCGAAATGAATCAGCTGGTCGATGTGTGCTTCCTCACCAGTATGCCCAAACGCCGTGTGGCCAGCATCGTGAACAAAGCCATTCTGCACTCGTCGGTAGCGCTGCATGGCGTGGCTATGACCGAGTTCTCGAACGCCAACACACACATGACACTCATGGAGTTCTTCAGAGTCAATGCAGGCTATGGCGTGGCCTTCTCGGCCATCATCATCGGCATTCTGGGCACCTTGCTGTTCATTGCCTATCGCAGCCACAGGAAGCAGCAGCAGGCAGCCAAGGCAGCACAAAGAGCCAACAAGGCCAAGACCACGTTCCTCTTTAACATGAGCCACGATATCAGAACCCCAATGAATGCCATCATAGGCTACACACGCCTCATTGAGAAGCATCAGAACGACAAGGAGCGCTGCTTTGAATATCTGAAGAAGATTGAGAGTTCGAGCGAAATGCTGCTCTCGCTCATCAACAATGTGCTTGAGATGGCGCGTGTGGAAAGCGGCAAGGTGATGCTCGACGAAATGATATGCGAAACCGCGGGTCTGGGCCAGCACATCAACGACGTCTATGCCGAACTGATGAAAGAGAAAGGCATTGACTTCAGCTACACGTCTGATGTGCGCACACCATACATCTATTGCGATATGGTGAAGACTTCAGAGATTTTCCTGAACATCATCTCGAACGCCTACAAATATACGCCAGCAGGCGGCAAGGTTACGATTGCGGCCGTTGAGCTGCCTTCGCCCCAACCGGGCATTGCGCTGATGGAAATTACGGTGACCGACACTGGCATCGGCATGAGCCAGGAGTTTTTGCCAAGGCTCTTTGAAGAGTTCAGCCGCGAACACACTTCGACCGACAGCAAGATTCAGGGCACCGGTCTGGGCATGCCTATCGTGAAGAAACTGGTTGAGCTGATGGGCGGAACAATCACGGTAGAGAGCGAACTGGGTAAGGGAACCAAATTTACCGTTACCATTCCGCACCGAATTGCTGAAGGCATAAAGACTGAAGAGACCCAGATTTCGGCCGAGAATATTGACCACTCTGGCCGACGCATACTGGTGGCCGAAGACAATGATCTGAATGCCGAGATCATCACCGAGATTCTTGACGAAGCCGGATTTGCGGTGGAACATGCTGCCGATGGCGTCATCTGTGTTGACATGATGGAGAAGGCCGAAGCGGGCTACTATGACCTCATCCTGATGGATATTCAGATGCCGAATATGGATGGTTATAAGGCTACACGCACGATTCGCAGCCTCAGCAACACGGCCAAGGCGCAGATTCCTATCGTGGCCATGACGGCCAATGCTTTTGACGAAGATCGCCAGAACGCTATTGCTGCAGGCATGAATGCCCACTTGTCGAAGCCTATTGACATAAACTTGCTGATGCAGACGCTGAACGAAATTCTGCCCAAGCAACCAACATCGAAATAAAGAGAGAATATCATAAAAATGGAATTAATTAACGAAATCCTGATTGAGCATTCGGCCATTCAGGCAACCATTGTTCTGGCCATCATCATAACGATAGGCACAGCTTTGGGCAAGGTGAAAATCTTCGGTCTTTCGCTGGGTGTTACATTCGTTTTCTTTGTGGGTATTCTGGCTGGCCATCTCGGCTGCAACATTGACCCCGACATGCTGACGTTTGCACAAAGGTTTGGTTTGGTGCTGTTTGTTTATGAAGTGGGTCTTGAGGTGGGTCCCGGCTTTTTCCGCTCATTTCTGGGCTCGGGCATCAGACTGAATCTCATCAGTATTGTCAACATTGTGTTAGGCACTATGCTGGCTTTCGGACTTGCCTATGCGCTGAGTGTTCCTTTGGCCGATATGTCGGGCATTCTGAATGGTGCCGTGACCAACACGCCTGCTTTGGCGGCCGCTCAGGAAACCCTGTCACAGCTGGGCATTGATGCCACTGGTGCTGCGTTAGGCTGTGCGGTGACCTATCCGCTTGGCGTGGTTGGCGTGATTCTGGCCATGGCTATTCTGAACAAGACATCGATGGTAAAGAATGCGCCCAAACAGCCCGAAGGCGAGGACACAAAGCAACCCTATGTGGCAACATTCATGGTCAAAAACCCGGCTTGCGACGGCATGAAACTGCGCGATCTGGCACATCTGACCAAGGCAAAATTCGTGATTTCGCGTCTGTGGAAAGACGATGCTCCAGCCGATGCCCCGACAGGCGACACTGAGTTGCAGCTGAACGATCACCTGATGATTATCACCGAAAAGAAGTATCTGTCACAGCTGACCCTCTTGTTCGGATTGCAAGACAAATCAGAAAACTGGAACCGCGATGACGTGAACTGGGACGAGCTTGACGGCAACTTGCTATCGCGCAACATCGTGATTACACGCAGCACCATCAATGGCCGAAAACTGGGTTCTTTACGACTGCATAACCGATATAGAGTCAATGTGAGCCGCGTGAACCGCATGGGTCTAAAACTGCTGGCTACGCCCAACCTGACACTGCAATATGGCGACCGCATTACGGTGGTAGGCACAGCCGAAGCGCTTGACAAAGTTGAGATGGAGATGGGCGGCAAGGTAGGCAGCCTGAAAGAGCCGAATCTGGCATCGATCTTCGTGGGCATCACACTGGGTCTCATGCTCGGCTGTTTGCCAATCATGCTGCCAGGCATGGCACTTCCTGTCCGACTGGGTCTTGCAGGCGGCCCTATCATAGCGGGCATCCTGATGGGCGCCTACGGTGCACGTTTGCGACTTCGCACCTACACAACCCGTTCGGCCAACCTGATGCTTCGTGGCATTGGCCTTTCGCTCTATCTGGCTTGTCTGGGCCTGGCTTCGGGCCAACAGTTTATTGAAACAGTGATGCGTCCTGAAGGTTTGCTCTGGATTGTGCTTGGATTTATCATCACCTTTGTACCTATTATTATCATTGCCATCTGGTGTCTGAAAGTGGTGAAGATGGATGTAGGTTCAACCTACGGACTGCTTTGCGGAAGCATGGCCAACCCAATGGCTTTGTCTTATGCCAGCGAGTGCATTGAGGGCGATTCGCCAGCCGTGAGCTACGCTACAGTTTATCCGCTGGGCATGTTTATCCGCGTTGTTATCATTCAGGTACTGCTCCTGATGCTGTTATAACGTTTATTTCTTATTGCAATATATAAAAAAGGAAAAGGCCGAGACATCACGTCTGGGCCTTTTCAATTTGTTTATACTTAAATCATTAACCTCTATGTAAAGAAAAACTTTTATACATATCACATTTAATGTTTTCTTAGAGAAGATGCATGCCAGCGGCATCGCATGTCTTACGCATTTCGCAAGGCCAGATAGAGGCCTGAACCTCGCCCACATGCGCTTTGTGGAGGAGCACCATACAGAGGCGGCTCTGACCGATACCACCACCGATGGAGAGTGGAAGTGTACCATCGAGCAAACGCTTGTGGAAGTAAAGCTCCTTGCGGTCTTCCTTGCCAGTGAGCTCGAGCTGACGAACCAAAGCCTCTTTGTCAACACGAATGCCCATAGACGAAAGCTCAATAGCACGTTCAAGAATAGGATACCAAACAAGGAGGTCGCCATTGAGGCCGAAGTAACCATCCTCATTAGGAGTTGTCCAGTCATCATAGTCAGGAGCACGAAGATCGTGTGGCTGACCATCGCCCAACTTGCCGCCAATGCCCATGATGAAGACTGCACCATACTTCTTGCAAATGGCGTCTTCACGCTCTTTTGGAGTCATATCAGGATAAAGCTGACGCAACTCTTCAGAGTGAATAAAATGAATATCTTCGGGCAAGAATGGCTCAATGTTAGGATAACGCTCGCAGAGATAGAACTCGGTGCGAAGAATAGCGTTATAAATATTGCGTACAATCTTCTTGAGGAACGAGATATTACGCTCTCCGGCAGTCATGACGCGCTCCCAGTCCCACTGGTCCACATAAAGAGAGTGGATATTATCGAGCTCTTCGTCGGCACGAATAGCATTCATATCGGTAACAATGCCAAAACCCTCAGGAATCTGAAGTTCGGCCAGACTGTTGCGCTTCCACTTAGCCAAAGAGTGCACCACTTCGGCACGCGCTTCACCCATATCTTTGATTGGGAAGTTAACGGCTCGCTCAACACCGTTGAGGTCGTCGTTCATACCCAAGCCGCGAAGCACAAAGAGCGGAGCAGTGACACGATGCAAGCGGAGCGATGTGGAAAGGCTCTGCAAGAAGAAATCCTTAATACGCTTAATACCCTGTTCAGTCAGCTTCAAATCGAGCGGACTTGCATAGTTGTCAGGTATGATGAGGTTGCTCATGATCGATTGTATTTACAAAATATCGAAGTAATACTTATTATTTAATGTTATGAAAGTGGGGAACTATTTCCTTATTTTCGCTCGCAAAGGTAAATAAAAAATTGCTAACCGCAAAATATTTTCTACATTTTTGCAGTTAGCAATAACATTTTTCTTGATTTTGGCGACTTTTCGCGTCAAATATAACATTTCAGCAGTTCATCCCACGCATTTTTGTCACTTTTCACGTTATAGAACTCCATGCCTACTGCCTGTGCCGACTCGCCGTCGGTGTCCTGGCGGTCGCCCACAAAGAGAGTTTCGGCCGGATTAAGGCCACATTTTTCAATGAGACGCTGCATAGAGGCACGGCTTGGCTTGAGTCCGCCCAGTTCGGGAGCAGAAATGACATAGTCGAACAGTGCTGGGTCGATGCCAATGGCCTGGAGTTTCTCATAAGCGCAACCATAATCGCTATAGAGTACCAGTTTGAGCTGCTGCTGACGCATAGCTTCGAGCAATTCGCTAGCCAGCGGACGAGCTGTGAAATACATGGCCAGAATGGCTACCTGCAGCGGCATGTACTTTTCATTGTACCATGCACGCGCCTTCTCGGGTGTGAGGCTGCTCTTGACTTCGACCATGGTCTGGAAGAGTGCCTGATAGAAGTTCTCTTCGGTGCCATAATCGTTTC
>JAUNCV010000137.1 GCA_030526445.1 Bacteroidales bacterium
GATTATGTTGCGGCACAATATCTCGGCAAAGAGCCAGACTCGCTGTTCACACATCAAGTGTTCAAATCTGACTGCCTCATTAAGTTTGACTGGAAATAAAATTTTTTTTCTTTGTCGATGCAGTATTTTCAAGTTCTTTGCATTTATAGAGTGAATGAACAAAGAAACATAGGTATTTGAAACAAGAGATTAAAATGCTGGCATAACAACCAGCGAGCTGAAAAGCAAAAAGAAAGCAGGCATTCGGGTGCTTGCTTTCTTTTTGCTATTTTCCTTTTTTCTTTCATCCTTCGGGAATATATCGGGAAGGTATCGGGATAATATCGGGAATCCTTCGAGAACAAATTGTCAGACTTTTTACAATCCGCATATCTTTTTGATTTCGGCCAATTTGTTAAGTGCCTCCATCGGAGTCATGTTGTTTGGATCAAGTCCTTTTATCTCATCACGAATCTGGCTCAATACAGGATCATCAAGTTCAAATATCTGGAACTGATAACCACCTGGGGCATCTGATGGTCGAATCTGATCGACCGGAGCCGTAGCTGTTTGCATGCCATTGACCGAAGCAGCTGCATTCTCAAGCTGATGCAAAACCTCATCGGCACGATGCACAATCTCAGGGCGCATGCCTGCCAGTTTTGCTACATGAATACCAAACGAATGTTCAGATCCACCTCGCTTCAGTTTACGCAAGAAGAGTACTTTGCCCATATCTTCGCGCACACTCACATTATAATTATGTATGCGCGTAAAGAGTTTCTCCATCTCATTGAGCTCATGATAGTGGGTAGCAAACAACATCTTGGGGTGACCATCGGCCACTTCATGCACATGCTCTACAATGGCCCATGCAATAGAGATGCCATCATAGGTAGAAGTGCCTCGGCCTAACTCATCGAACAATATCAGAGAGCGGGGAGAGAGATTGTTCAAAATGTTCGAAGCTTCGGTCATTTCGACCATGAAGGTTGACTCGCCCAACGAGATATTGTCTGAAGCACCCACACGGGTGAATATCTTGTCAACAACGCCAATGTGGGCAGCATCGGCAGGCACAAAACAGCCAATGTGGGCCATGAGAACAATCAAGGCTGTCTGACGAAGCAAAGCCGATTTACCTGCCATGTTCGGACCCGTAATCATCATGATTTGTGGCGCTTCGTTCTTCGAGTTTTCTTCGGAAGAAAGCAGCACGTCATTGGGCACGTATTGTTCGCCTACAGGCATCTGGCGTTCAATGACAGGATGGCGACCCTGACGAATGTCAATAACAAGACTGTCATCGACCTCTGGACGAACATAATGATAGCGAGCTGCAACACGACTGAACGACAAAAGACAATCAACACGAGCCATCAGCTGAGCATTGAGCTGAATGATGGGGATATACTCATCGAGCGCCTGAATGATGTTCTGATACAACTGACCTTCGAGCACAAGAATACGCTCTTCGGCAGTCATGATCTTCTCTTCATATTCTTTCAGTTCCTGCGTAATATAACGCTCTGCACCCACAAGAGTTTGTTTTCTGATCCACTCTTCAGGAACCTTGTCTTTGTGCGTATTGCGCACCTCAATATAGTAACCGAATACCGAATTATAAGCTACTTTGAGCGAAGGTATTCCATGTTCTTCAGAGAGTCTTTGCTGAAGAGCCAGCAGATAATCCTTGCCGCTATAGGCTATCTGGCGAAGTTCGTCAAGATCGGCACTCACACCCGAACGTATCACCTGCCCCTTACCAATCATTACAGGTGGTTCAGGTTCTATTTCACGATAGATGCGCTCACAGATACGGTCGCAGGTATTGATTTGCTCGCCTATATTCTGCAATTGTGGCAAATCGGCTTGCATACACTCGTTCTTGATTTCCTTCAATGCCTCGAGTGCTACACGAAGCTGCACAATCTCACGAGGAGTGGCTCTACCCACAGCTACTTTGCCCACAATGCGCTCCATATCGCCCAGACGCTTCAAGGCCTCCTCAACATGGTCGGCCATATCTGGGTCGCGGAAGAAATATTCTACCACATTGTGTCGCTCACGAATACTCTCGACATGCATCAAAGGGAAGAGCATCCAGCGATGCATGAGTCGGCCACCCATAGGTGTTGTTGTGGCATCGAGTACATTCAGCAAGGAGCGTCCGCCCTCGTTCATAGGCTGCACCAGTTCAAGACTTCGTACCGTAAACTTATCGAGACGCATATATGCCTCATTATCTATACGGCGAATGGTTGTGATGTGGCCAATGTTTTTGTGCTGTGTGGCATCGAGATAACGAAGAATGGCACCAGCACTTGTTATGGCCAGATACATTTCGTCAATGCCATAACCTTTCAGGTTTTGTGTCTTGAAGAGTTCGAGCAATCCACGACGGGCATTGTCATAACTGAAGTAGAAGTCATCAAGTTCATAACAATAGGGATTGCTGGTGAAGTGCTCTTGGTAGAGAGGCTTTAATCCTTTTAAATAAAGCATCTCTTTGGGCGCATAGTTGCCTATGAGTTTGTCAATATAGTCATAGGTACCCTCGGCTGCCAGAAATTCGCCTGTCGAGATATCGAGCAAAGCCAGACCCACAGACGCACCTCCACGACTGTCTTTGAGCGAAGAGGAGCTCTTCACAAAAGTTTCGCGAAAAGTGAGTGCCGCCAAGAAATTGTTTTCACGCGCATTGAGCACATTATCGCCCATCGTAAGTCCTGGAGTGATAAGTTCTGTAATGCCTCGTTTCACCAGTTTCTTGGTCAGCTTCGGATCCTCTAATTGTTCACAAATAGCCACACGCTTACCTGCGCGCACCAATTTGGGAAGATAGGTATCAAGTGCATGATGAGGAAAACCTGCCAAAGGGCTTCCGGCACGCTGGGTGAGTGTAATGCCCAAAATTTCGTGTACTGCTTTGGCATCGTCGCAGAAAGTTTCGTAGAAGTCGCCCACACGATACAGAATAACTGCATCGGAGTGTTTAGCCTTCATCTCGAAATACTGCTTCATGAGTGGCGTATCCTTTGGATCTGCTGCCTTGGCCATAGAATGTGAAAAAGTTAAGAGTTAAAAGTTAAGATTCTATCAAAGATTCTTCAACTTCTTGAATTGCTTGAAGAAGTCCCAGATAACAAGACCAGTAGTAACACTGACATTAAGCGAATGCTTGGTGCCGAACTGTGGAATCTCTAAACAGCCATCGCACATATCAACAACACTCTGCTGCACGCCTTTCACCTCGTTACCCATCACAACGCCATAGCCAAAGAGGTTTTCTTCATTCTCCCAAGCCTGCCAAGTATCGAGCATAGTGCTGCCTTGGCACTGTTCTATAGCCATGACTCTATAACCTCGTTCCTGCAAAGCCTTAACAGCTTCGTGTGTATCTTCAAAATATTGCCAGTCAACACTGTCTTCGGCACCCAAAGCAGTCTTATGAATTTCGGGCGAAGGTGGTGTAGCCGAAATGCCGCAAAGATAAATGCTCTCTACACGAAAAGCATCGCTTGTGCGGAAAACTGAACCAATATTGTTAAGCGAACGAATATTATCGAGCACTATGACGAGGGGCATCTTTTCTGACTCCTTAAATTCAGAAGTAGTCATGCGACCCATTTCGAGCATGGTGAGTTTTTTCATATCTTTATTCTTTAATTTTTCTTTTTATTTTGTGCAAAGATACAAATTTATCAGTTATTTTGAGACAAAACTCTTCCTTTTCCTTCAAAATAGTACTAAGTTTTGAAAATAACTTCAAAATAGTTCGCCATTCGCAATATTTATATTATCTTTGCACCCGACATCTTTCGTTAACCATACACATGATCTGATAATCCGATACCTTAAATACGATAGTGAGTCAGGGGTAACTCTGGCTCACTTCTTTTTTGTTGACAACCCCTATTCATAAAGGTTGAATATCTCTTGAAAACTTTTTGAAAAAAATATCTTAAAATATTTGGTAGTTCGAAAAAATGCTGGCTTATAATGATTTTCCGAATTAACAAATATTTGCTGCATTATTTATAAAAAAGATATACAGCACAAAAAAGGCAGTTATCAAGAGTCTTTGTTCGGAAATATTTATTAACTTTGCCGCGAGCGCAATTATCCACCATTGTTGATTAAGTACTAAAACATCCTCATTTGAAGCCATTAGCCACTCATCAATGTGTCGATAAATTGTTGAAAGTATTTCATAACTTGCTTACTGTTTTCAAACGGCATAGTTATCCACTTATCAACGCGCTATAATAAGCATAAGTAAGGAGAGTTGAATAAAAAATTTTTATTTTAACTCAAAGAATTTAAATAATATAAATGTTGTTAACAACTATGGATAACTCAAAGTTGATTGCCGAAATCAAGCGACTCAAGGCAGAAAAGAATGCAGTAATTCTGGCGCACTACTATACTCTTGGCGAAATTCAGGACATTGCCGACTTTGTAGGCGACTCGTTGGCTCTTGCTCAGCAGGCTGCCAAGAGCACTGCCGATGTTATTGTGATGTGTGGTGTGCACTTCATGGGCGAAACCTGCAAGATTCTTTGCCCAAACAAGAAAGTCATTGTTCCCGATCTGGCTGCAGGCTGTTCGTTGGCCGATAGTTGTCCAGCTGCCGACTTTGGTGAGTTTGTTAAGGCTCATCCTGGTTACACCGTATTGAGCTATGTTAACACTACAGCTGCTGTGAAGTATTATACCGATATTGTTGTCACTTCGGGCAATGCTCTCAAGATTGTTAACAGCTTGCCTGCCGATGCTAAGATCATCTTTGCTCCAGACCGCAATTTGGGCACCTATATTAATAATGTAACTGGCCGCAACATGCTCCTTTGGGATGGTGCCTGCCATGTGCACGAGCAGTTCTCGGTCGAAGCTATTGTTAAGCTCAAGGCTGAGCACCCAAATGCTCAGGTTTTGGTACACCCAGAGTGCAAGCGTTCGGTGGTGCTTTTGGCCGATAAGGTTGGTTCAACTGCCGTTCTTTTGAAGCATGCTGTTGAGAGCGACTGTCAGGAGTTTATCGTTGCTACCGAAAGTGGTATCATGCACGAGATGACCAAGCAGGCTCCTCAGAAGAAGTTTATCCCTGTGCCACCAGAGGTTTCTGAAGGCAGTGTGGGCTGCAGCTGCAATGAGTGTGCATATATGCGTCTTAACACTTTGCAGAAGTTGTATGACTGTCTTCTGAACGAAGCTCCAGAGATTCATGTTGATGAAAATATCATAGAGCGTGCTAAGTTGCCTATTGACCGCATGCTCGAACTTTCAAAATAATAAGAGAATATATGTTAGAGATAATGGCCCCTTGTGGCTGTTTTGAGAGCTTGGCTGCCGCTATTCAGGCAGGTGCCGGAAGTGTTTATTTCGGTATTCAGGGCTTGAATATGCGATCGGCTTCGGCCAATAACTTCACCATCGAAGATCTGAAAAAGATAGCAGACATCTGTCGTGAAAACAACATGAAGAGCTATCTTACGGTCAATACCATCCTCTATGGCGAAGATTTGGAGAAGATGCGCAATAT
>JAUNCV010000138.1 GCA_030526445.1 Bacteroidales bacterium
TCGCTGCCACCGGTCGCAACCAGACCAGCACACCATTTGCTCCACAGTGGGTCGGCACTTTGATGTATGGTCCGCTCGCTATGGCTTCTGAGGATATTCACTCTTGGGACGATGCCGAGTTCACGCTGCAGGGCGATCTGCGCGAAGTCACCCTCCAGGGCGCTACCAAGGAGGCTGGCACCAATGGCAACCTCTATTCGCTCACCCTTGGCGGCAAGACCTTCTACCCAGACTACTACACCACCCATCACTCAACGCACTATCTCCGCCTCAATGTCGAGACCGGTGCCAAGAAGAAGCAAAAGGGCGGCATTGACATCACCAGCCTCGAGCAGCTCATCGGCCTCGCTACCGAGCGCCAGGCTGCACAGCGCGACTGGGCTCCTCACGGTTATGGCCGACTCATGAAGCAGCTCGACGAGGCGCGTGCCGTGGCCGCTAAGCCTAAGAAGCAGCTCACGCAGGACGAGGTCAACAAGACCGCTTCGGCCCTCAACGTGGCCATCAACAGCATGCGTCCAAGCAACCTTGCCGAGCCCGAAGATCTTGCCGAGCTTCTTCCACTCGTCACTTCGGCCAAGGAGATTGCCAACAAGAGCACTGAGCTCCGCGAGGCCATCCAGTATGCCGATATGGTGATTGCCTATGTCAACGATGGTTCGGGCACGCACGATCTCATTGAGAAGGCCACCGCGCGTCTCAAGGCAATGCTCAAATAAAATTAGGGCTAAACTCATTATATCACACAAAAAAACTCCGTGACCATCATGATCACGGAGCTTTTTTTATGAATAGCCACGGCTATGATTATTTCATACGAAATTCATTGTTTTGTTCCAATCTTGCCTTTCTTTTGGGCAATAAACTCAGAAGGTTTAACACCAAACTGCGATGTGAAGCATCTAGTGAAGTAAGAAGGGCTACTAAAGCCAACCATGTATCCTATTTCAGCAATTCGGTGGTTGCCTTCGAGAAGCAGCTGAGTCGCTTTCTTCAGTCGGATGAGTTGAATCATTTCACCTGCCGAAACATCGCTCAAAGCCTTGACTTTGGCAAAAAAACCGGAGCGGGACATACACATTTTATCAGCCAGGAAGTCAACGGTCAGCTCTTTGCGTTCAAAATTTTGTTCGATAAGCGCCGTAAGGTGCTGCAGGAAATCTGCGTCAGTTGGGTTGTTTGCAAGCGTTGATACAGGAGCCAGAGGATGTGTGGCAAATGTTTCGTGTAACATTCGGCGCAGGTCAAGCAAATTTCGGGTACAAGCCAGCACATAGTCCACAGAGAAGGGTTTCTCAATATAAGTGTCTGCACCACAGTCCATACCTTCAATTTTCGAAGCATCGTCAGCTTTTGCAGTCAGTAAGATGATAGGTATGTGGCTGAAAATGGTATTCTGTCTTATGCGTCGACACAACTCACCTCCGTTCATGTTTGGCATCATCCAGTCGCTGATTACAAGTGTTACGTGTTCTTTGTGCAATACAGAGAGTGCTTCGGCGCCGCTGCTTGCCGTGAGAATTCTGTAGTGTTCAGACATGCAGTTACTCAAGAAGTTGAGCAACTCTTCATTATCATCAACGATAAGGACGGTAGCCTGGTCATCCATGCCAGAGATATTGGTCGATATGGCACTGTGTGGCACTATAGTTTCTGGCGTCTTGTCATGAGAATTGGTTTTTGTATTGCTCGAGACAAGTTCTTTAACTTGTTCAAAGTCATCAACACCTGCTCTGTGCAAAGGCAAATTGACGCTGAAGCAAGTGCCCAATCCTGGCTGACTTCGCACATCTACTGTTCCAAAGTGAGCTTCCACAATTCCCTTCACAATCGAAAGTCCGATGCCGGTACCTGGTTTGTTGTTGTCGGCTTGGTAAAAAGGTTCGAAGACGCGCTGTCGCACCTCATCGGTCATACCTGGGCCGTCGTCGCGCACCGAGATAGTAAATGTTTCATCAGATTCAACCTGAAGACCAACCCAAATATGTGTGCGGGTATATTTTGTGGCATTCATCAGCATATTGCTCACCAGCTTGTTCATAGCCTCTTGATCAACTATTGCCATAATTTCCTCGTTGGGGAAATGTGTCTCAATAGTTGCGCCTTGCTGGTTTACAAAAAGCTCAAATTGCTCTACAGCTGAACGCATTATGGGTGTAACAGGCTGGCATTTGAAGTGATATCCTGTTGTTCCCATCTCTACCTTGCGATAGTCAAGCAACTGATTAACCAGATCGAGCAGACGCTGACTATTGCGCTCCACAACACCTAAATGGGTGCGAATGGTCGAAGGCAAGTGTTCTGAATGGTGGAGAATTTGTTCTATAGGACCAATAATTAGAGAAACAGGCGTGCGAATCTCGTGAGCAATGGTTGTAAAGAAGTTCATTCTCGATTCTTGTATCTGCTTTTCGGCTTTATCGGCTTGAAGCTTGAGTTTCTCAGCATAGCGTCTCTTCACTTGGTGCATACTCCACCAGACTATCATGGCTATTGTCATGAGAATGAGAAGCAAATATACAATCTGCGCTGTTGTGTTCCAGTAAAAAGGTGGATGAATCACAATGGGCAATGCGGTCATCTGTTCATCCCAGGGTTGGTCGCCTGTTGTGCCTCGCACAAGTAAAGTGTAGTTGCCTGGTGGCACATTGGTGTATGGCGCTTCTGGCGTATTCGTATAGACCCAGTCTTTGTCAAAGCCTTCAAGTTTATAGCTATAGCGCTTAAACATGGGCGATGAATAGCTGAGCAGGGCGAACTGAATTTCAAAGAAGTTCTGTTTGTAGTTCAAATCCAGTTGTGGCATCAGTGCAAGCTGGCAAGGCAGTAGTTCGCTTCCTGCTTCAACAACGCTGTCAAAGACCTTAAGTTGGGTCAGTGCCACTCGCTGCGGCTGTTTGTTCGAAGTCATCAGGTCTGGAATAAAAGATACCAATCCGCGCGATGAGCCTACAAGCACTCTGCCGTCGCTGGTCATGGTGGCCGAATTGGCAAGATAGTTGCTCAACCCAAGTCCCGCATCATCTCTTGTTTGGAACGAAACTGAATGGCTTTGTGTGTCATAGCACACTATTCCATTGTTGCATGCTAACCATAGTCTGTGCCTATCGGGAACAATGCTTGCTACTCTGCCGGGCAATTCCAGTTTGAACTCGTCGGTAGTAGCGTCATACAGGCACAAACCATCGTTGGTAGCCAGCCAAATCTGTCTGTCTTCACCAATATATATACAATTTGACACATTGGCACGAGGTGCTTCATATTGCCTGTTAATGTAGTTTTTCCATTCGTTTGTTGCTTCGTGATATTGCCACACACCGTTGCCCATTGTGCAAAACCAGAGGTTACCATCGGTATCTTGGTCTATATCAATCACCGCATCGCCAAAAAGTTTCACCGGTTTAAAGCTATCGGTCGTTGCGTCATATTGGCTTACACCGCTGAAGGTGCCAACCCATAATTTCCCTTCCCTGTCAATTTTAAACGAAGATACGTGCGAACTAATCAAGTGTCCGT
Organism: Bacteroidales bacterium; assembly: GCA_030526445.1. Lineage (GTDB taxonomy): Bacteria > Bacteroidota > Bacteroidia > Bacteroidales > UBA3663 > Liminaster. The sequence continues at coordinate 3,517 of JAUNCV010000138.1, forward strand.
CTGCATCTGTGAGGGTGCTATAATGTCGGGTCTTTTGAGTCTTGAGGTCAACCACAATAATGCCCGAAGCAGATGTTCCAAACCACAGTTCATCGCCTCTTACACAAAGTGCACGTCCGTTAATCGATGAACTATTATCGGTTTGCAGACTCTTCTGCTTAAGTGGCGTGCGTGTTATTTTGAAGCCATCTGAAAGTGAGAGCAGACCTGCATCGTCACTTGCCATCCAGATTCGGCCCGATGCATCTTCGCATATGTGACTAATCGTATGGCCGGGTTCCGAAACCAGATGACCCGCCTGTGGTGAAGCATAATTTACACCTCCATAAAAAGTGCCAACCCAAAGTCCACCCTCTGCATCTTTGGCAACTGAGTGTACAAATTTGTTCGATAGTGAGTTGGGCGAATTATAGTCTTCGGCAAAAGTTCTGCATTCGCCCGAAGATATATCAACGGCCAAGAGTCCTTCGTCGCCGCCCACCATGATTAGCCCTGGCTCATATTCAAGCATGGCTCGCACTTTGAGCATGCCTGTTGTGTGGGGTGGCACAACGCACGTTGTCAAGAGCGTATTTCGGTCAAAACAAAGCAAGCCTTGATCCACGGTTCCCACCCACATCTGCCCAATCTGATCCTCCATGATGGCCATTCCTTTGGGCGAACCTATTGAGCGTCGGGTCTGCTTGTCGCGTAGTTGTATGGTTTCAAATTGCTGTGTTTTCTTGTTTAGTCTTGCCAATCCTTCTTCCCACTCCTCCTCAAAGCAAATTGCCCAAACGCGGTTCTGGCTATCTACCAGTATTCGCTCAATATATCCGGTTTTGCCGTTAAAGCTATGCTGCATCACATTTTTTATTGGCGATGCACCTGCTGCAATCTCCGACGAGCCATTTGGAACGAACGAAAAAATGCCCTGTCCTCGAGTTGTAGCCCAGATTCTGCCATCCTGATCCAATGACAGACAGTTTACTTTCGAGCTGATTATCTCGCCCTCTTTTCCCTTTACTTCAAATGGGTTTATGGTGTCGGTCAGCGGGTCATACCTGAACATTCCTCGGTTTGTACCAATCCAGATTGCGCTGTCCGAATATACCATGCTCAGCACTTCGGCCATGATGTCACCGCCATGCTGTGGCTTGTGAAATGTGTTGCCGTCATATCGGCATATACCGTTTTCTGTGCCTATCCACACAAAGCCATATCTGTCTTGCATGATGGCATATATTCCATTCGAGGGTAATCCGTCATTGGTGTTAATCGAACGGAAGCGCAGATTGGGTATGCGCGAAGCGTGAGGATCGCTGTCGTAATTGGCAGCCATGACGCCATCCTTTGGCCATAGGCACAACACGAAAAAAACTAACGATATAATGAATGAGCGAATCATACCACAAAGAAAGTTAGTGAAAATTATTTTGTGCAAAGATAAGCAATTTATTTCAAAATGTGCTATTATTTTTCAGCAAATGAGCAATTTTTTGCAAAAGGGCTGTGTCGAATCTCCGGCACAGCCCACCCATTTAAATTAGGTAAGTGCAAAAAGAGCTAAAATTTTACAGTAAGCATGACAAACGAATAGGGTTTCAGATCAAAATTCTGCTTTTTCCCTTTGAGTTTTATTTCCTCAAGCTTGGGGGCAATGGGCTGTTCGTTATAGTTGTTTTCTTGCTCAGGTTTACCTGTGAGCGTTGTGGCAATAACTTTTTTTGCCCCACCAAAGCGTGATAGGTCTATGTGTGCCTGTTTGTTTTCACCGCTGGCATTGACCAGCTTCACATAGAGTTCTCGTTTCTGGGTGTTAAGTACTGCCGACTGCTCTTGCAGGTTGCTTTTATTGTCAATGGTTACTACATCGCCATAATAATATTGGCCAGATGACTGTCCGAACATTTGCTGCACATAGTATGAGCAGGTGAGATAAGTTCGCTGGTTGTCGAAGTATATCAAGTCAGGGTCCCACGAGTGGTGGTCTTTTTT
>JAUNCV010000139.1 GCA_030526445.1 Bacteroidales bacterium
GGTCCAACCACCGGTGAAGTCTGGGTAGAAAGAGCCAATGTTCTTGTTGCCGTCGGTAGCAAGGTAGAGACCGGTTTCAGGGTCAATCATCTTGTTGCCATGATCGTCATAAACGAAGTCGGTACCCATGATGTTGCCATAAGCTTCGCCCTTGGTAGCGCCAATTTCAACCTTGAATGGAGCTGAGCTGATGCGGTAGTAGTCAACACCATCGATGAGTTCAATCACCTTGTTCTTGTTGCTGGCGAGGGTGAGGTTGGTGCTCCACTCAAACTTGCCTACCTTGACAGGAGTTGCGTGGAAAGCAAACTCAAGACCCTTGTTCTCGATCTCGCCCGAGTTAACAACCTTATAGAGGTAGCCAGTGGTGCCCGAAACTGAGAGTGGGATGATCTGATCCTTGGTGCGGGTCATGTAGTAGGTTACATCAAAGCCGAGACGGTTCTGGAGGAAGTTCATCTCCAAACCAACTTCGAAAGAAGTGGTTGACTCTGGCTTGAGGTCTGCATTGTTAAGGGTGTTAGGCAAACGGTAACCTGGGGCCGAAGCATCGATATTGGTGTACTGGCTGTAGGTGGTGAGCACCTTGTATGGGTCAGTATCGTTACCAACCTTGGCTACACCAGCACGCACCTTACCAAAGGTGAGCCAGTTCTGCTCCTTGAGCAGTTCGCTGAAGATGAACGAACCGGTTACAGAAGGATACCAGTAAGAGTTGTTGTCGGCAGGAAGGGTAGAAGACTGGTCATTGCGGAGGGTTGCCTCGAGGAATGCCATGCTCTTCCAGCCAAGAGTTGCGTTAGCGAAGAATGAGTTCACGCCCTTCTTGCTTTCGTAGTTCTGTGCCGATGGAGTTGAGATAGAGTTCTTGAGGTTGTAGAACAAAGGAATAGCAAGGCCACCTTCGGTTCGACCATAGATGTACTCATAGTGACGATACATGATGTTGCCACCGAGGTTGGCAGTCACGTTAAAGTCGTTGAACTTCTGATCGTACATGAGCATGAACTCGTGGTTGATTTCGTACTGCTGACGCGAAATCTCGGTATATGAAGACTGCTCCTGCGAACCTACTGCATGACGCTCATACTGCTTGTCGACAAAGAAGTCGAGGTTGGCCTTGTACTGAGCCTTGAGCTGTGGGAGAATCTGGTAGGTAGCGCCAATGTTACCGTAGATACGGTTACGAGAGTCGTTCTGGTAGTTCATGTAACGGCTCCAGTATGGGTTGTTCGAATAAGCAGGAGTTGGGTCGTTCCAGTCTGAACGGTTCCAAGTAGCCTGAGTGCCATCAGGGAAGATGTAGAGATCCTTACACTCCTTCATATCGAGATCACGATGGCCCCACTGAATGAACTTCTGCATCACGTTGTTGTCGCCATAACCGGTTTCAGAACGGCCCTTGGCACGTGAGTTGAAGTAGGTAGCATTGACAAATGTGTTGAGCTTCTTATTAGGGCTGGTCGAAGTGCCCGAGAAGTTTACTACATTCTTCACCATCGAGCTGTTAGGCATATAGCCCTTGAGGTCGGTGTTGGTGTATGAGAGACGGAACGAAGCGCGATCGGTGGTCTGTGAGATGGCAATATTATTGGTATATGATACGCCAGTCTCAAAGAAATCGTCAATGTCGTGCTTTGGAGCTACCCAAGCAGAAGTGGTAGGATTGCCCACCTTGCCGCCAGCTTCCCACTTAGCAATGTCGTACCAAGAGAGAACCTGCTGACCCTCGTATTTTGGACCCCAGCTCTCGTCAGTAGCATAGTCAGGGTAGAGGTAGGTTTTGCCGTTGATTTCTACTTCAGAGAAGTCGCCATAGCCACCACCATAGAGCTTCTGCATCTTTGGCAGCTTGTTCACAACCTCGAAACCAACCGATGAGGTGAAGCTCACGCCAAGGCCTTCGCCCGACTTGCCCTTCTTGGTGGTAATGAGCACAACACCATTGTTGGCGCGTGAACCATAGAGAGCCGAAGCCGAAGCACCCTTAAGCACTGAGAGCGACTCGATATCGTCAGGGTTCAAGTCCTGCACCAAGTTACCGTAGTCGTAGCCACCGCCACCACGAGCGGTTTCAGAGCTGTTGAAGTCGGTACCCTCGATAGGTACACCATCGATAACGAAGAGTGGCTGGTTGTTGCCCGAAATGGAGCTTACGCCACGGATAAGAATCTTTGAAGAACCACCCATCGAGCCAGAACCGCTGCTGATCTGCAAGCCGGCTACTTTGCCCTGAAGTGCATTGACAGGATTTGAGAGACCGCCACGAGCAGTGATCATCTCGTCGCCCTTGAGTTCAGCTACGGCATAACCGAGCGCCTTCTTTTCGCGCGAGATACCCATTGCGGTTACCATTACATCGCCCAAAACAACATCGTTGCTCTGAAGCACAACGCTCATTCTATTGCGAACATTGACCACCTGTGTGGTAAGACCTACATAGGAAATAGAAAGCTGTTTTGTACCCTCTGGAACGGTAATGCTGAAGTTGCCATCAATATCGGTTACTGTGCCTGTTGTGGTGCCAGGGATAAGTACGGTTGCACCAATGACAGGTCCGCCATCATCGGCTGCTGTAACGCGACCTGTGACGGTTCTGTTCTGTGCCATGAGGGCTGAGCCGCTCAAAGCCAGTAAAGCTGCGAGAGATAGTTCTTTTCTCATAATGCTTTAGAATACCTTAATAAGTTAACACTAAGACTTTTTTTATTTTGTTTGATGGCACAAAGGAAGGGAAAATTAAGAATTATTAAGAAATTTGTTAATGAAATATAAAGTTTTGTATAAATTTGCTATCGGTATGCAAAAAGTGCAATATGCATATAGCAATAAGAAATAGTAAATAGCAAAATGTAAAGATAAATCGGTTGTATTGTTGCAAAATGTTATTAAACTGTTTTTTGGTAATGGACAAATGTAATGTGTCGGTTTTGCATATATGAAAAAAGACCCTCGTAAGTGATACGAGAGTCTCTTTATATATAAAATGTTTAGTCTGTTAGAGCAAGCTCTGGCTGCGGGCAATGAACTTGGCAAGAGCCTCGCCCTTGAGCATGCCACCTTCGAGCAATGCAAGGTCAATGAGCTGACGGAGTGTATTGTCGTTAGCTGCATATTTTGAAACGATATCACGCTCCTGAGCCTTGAGGAGCTCAACGTCCTTGCGGAGTTCGTCGAGCAGCTGATCCTTATCCTGAGAGAATTCGCCAGCCTTAGCCTTGTACTTCTCCTCCTCGAGAGGCTTGATCTGTGCCTCCTTGTCAGAGATTTCGGCTACGATACCAGCCACCTGATCCTTGACACCGGCCTGAGCAGCCTCCATTACCTTCTTAACAGTAGGAGCCTCGGTGTTGACGATGAGGTTATACTGGTCAGGCATCTGGCCATAGAAGCTCATGCCGCCACCCTGCAGGTGGTTCATCTCCTTCATTCGGCGCATCCATTCGTTCTGCGATACCATTACAGGCTTGTCGTTCTCCTCCATGGCCTGGAAGTCGATGCTCCACTCAACCTTCTTGCCGTCGGTGCCTGTGCACGCAGGAATCTGGCTTGAGAAAAGTGCATTGCCTTCTCGACGTTCGGCTTCGCTGAGGGTTACCTTCTTGGCATCGGCCTTGCGGATGAGGTTGCTGAGGGTGTCTGAGTCGATGCGGTTGTAGTGGCACTTCTCCTGCTTCTGCTCCTGCTGGTTCATCCATGGGGTGTCGAGCTGGCCGCCGCATTCCATCACGTCATAGCCCTTCTTCTTAGCCTCCTCAATGTAGCTGAACTGTGCCACCTTGTCGGTTGCGTAGAGGTAGATGAGCTGACCATCCTTGTCGGTCTGGTTGCCCTCGACGAGTTTGCGATACTCTTCGGCTGTATAGTAGAAGCCCTCAGTATTCTTCACGAGTGCGAAGTTGATGGCCTTGTCGTAGAACTTCTCGTCAGAGAGCATGCCATACTGAATAAAGATCTTGAGATCGTCCCACTTCTCCTCATACTTCTTTCGGTCTTCGTTGAAGATTTCGTTGAGGCGGTCGGCCACCTTCTTGGTGATGTAGCCCGAAATCTTCTTCACGTTCTGGTCTGACTGGAGGTAAGAACGAGAAACGTTCAGTGGGATATCTGGTGAATCGATCACGCCATGGAGCAGCATCATGAACTCAGGCACAACGCCCTCCACCTGATCGGTCACGAACACCTGATTACAGAAAAGCTGGATGCGGTCCTTGCGGAACTCGTTGTTCTCGATCTTTGGGAAGTAGAGTACACCAGTGAGGTTGAATGGATAGTCAACGTTGAGGTGAATCCAGAAGAGTGGGTCTGGAGCCATAGGGTAGAGCTCGTGATAGAACTTCAGGTAATCCTCGTCCTTGAGGTCGGCTGGCTGTTTGGTCCAGAGTGGTGAGGTCTCGTTGATCTGGTTGTCCTCATCGGTATCTACCTCCTTGCCGTCTTTCCATTCGGTCTTCTTGCCGAACACTACAGGTACAGGCAGATATTTGCAGTATTTCTTGAGCAAGCCCTCGATGGTATATTTCATGCTCATGTTGGCCTTGTTCTCGTCGTCGAGATAGAGGATGATGTCGGTACCACGCTCAGCCTTGTCACACTCCTCCATGATGTAGTCTGGATTACCCTCGCAGCTCCACATGGTAGCAGGCTCATCCTTGTAGCTCTTTGAACGGATCTCTACCTTCTTGCTCACCATAAAGGCTGAATAGAATCCGAGACCGAAGTGGCCGATGATGCTTGCACCATCCTTCTTATATTTATCAAGGAATTCGGTAGCGCCTGAGAAGGCAATCTGGTTGATGTATTTATCGATCTCTTCGGCGGTCATACCAATACCGCTATCGCTCACAGTGAGGGTGCCGGCCTCTGGGTCAACGCTCACGCGCACCTTGAGGTCTGATACATCGCCCGAGAACTCACCGGCACGTGCCAGTGTCTTGAGTTTCTGGGTTGCATCGACCGCATTGCTTACCAGCTCACGAAGGAAGATCTCGTGATCACTATAAAGGAACTTCTTGATGACAGGGAAGATGTTTTCCGAAGTCACATTGATTGAACCTGTTTTCTGTGCCATAATTGTATTCTATTTATATTTTTTATTTGATATTTTCGTCTGTTGCTTTTTGCAAGTATTGATGTTGCTTTTGCCATATCAACACGCTTGCATCAGTACAAAATCTGTGCCAAAGGTTTTCAAAACTTTGCCAGAATGACAAAATTTATACCAAAGTATGTCATGTTGTCTGTAACATGGGGAAACTGATGTTTGCGAAAGTTTCATTTTTTCAATCTTTCATGCAATTTGCAGATTTTGACAGACCCTTGATAAATCTTTGCCTTTGTGTTTAGTTTGTCATGTGGAGCGAAAATTTCTTTTGTCTGGCTGCATATTTTGGTTAACATTTTTTCACATGTATTACGAATTTTTGAGA
>JAUNCV010000140.1:0-4383 GCA_030526445.1 Bacteroidales bacterium
AAACTGCATTGACATTTGGATGAGCCTCGATAGTGAACAGAAAGCATTGATTCATGATCACTGTACTGACAAGCACGGCATGTGGATTCAGGAGGAGGGCGATGGCCCAATCTATTCTTACTAAAAAATAGCTGACGCCAACTGGGCGCCAGCTTTTTTTATGCAGTCTTCTTTTTCTTCTTCTTTTTCTTTTTTGTGCGTGTTGCATCGAGCTTCGAGGCATCATATTGGGTGTTGTTCAACAACTCCTGCGCCGATAGCAATTGCACATTCTTGACCTCTTCTGCAAAATCAGGGCCGGTATAAGTGATGAGGTCATCAATTATTTTATCATTATTCTCTTCTGCCGCAGGATGAGCTACATGAAAATTGCGTTTCATGTTGTTTGCACATTGTTCAAAGAGCGCAATTCGCTCGTTCGGATCCTGTTTTTCAAGAGCTAATGCCACCAGTTGCTCGGTAGTGTAGCCATAGATGCGATTGATGATGCGGCCTTGAGGAGGAGGCAGCTGTGCAGGACGGAAGTTTTTATCCTTCTGGTTGATTTCAAATGGGTAGTCAATATCTAACTCATAATTAGCTATCAGGGCCAAATGATCCCACAAAGTCTGTGTCGCTTCAAGTCCTTGGCCTATTTCAGGATAAACATCAGCCATGATGCCTATCACCGTCTTGGCAAATTCGGTGCGTCGTTGGCGATCGGGTATGGTCTTGCAATATTCCACCAGATTTTGTACATGGCGGCCATATTCTGGCAAGGCAACCTGCGGCAACTGTGTGTTATACTTCTTCATAAACGAGGAGTTAGTTGTTAGGGGAGGGTCGAAGTTATAGATTCTCAAGCAGATTCTTGGGCTTGCTGGCCACAAACTCCTTCAGATAGAAGGGGACGAAATAGGCTGTATCGTCAAATTTACCTGCATTAAATGCCTTGACAGCCAATGCCATGAGGTCTTTTGCCATGACGCGAATGTTCGGGATGAAGTGCGCATTCGGATGCTTGATAACCTCCTGACACTTGTCAGCACCATCGCCAAAGAAGTAGATAGGATGCTGGTCAAGCATGTCGGCCAAAAAGTTTTCGTCCACCACTTCTGCCGAAACGGGCTTCACCTCATTGAGAGCTGCGTCATAAAGTGCTGTGTAAACCTCCATGCGGCGAGCATCCATCATAGGGCAATAAAGTCCGCCTTCAGGCATTCCTTCTTCTAGGATAGGGCAGAACATCACATGGCAACACATGGCCTGAAGAGTGCTGATGCCGATGAGTGGAATATTGAGGCCAAAAGCCAAACCCTTGGCTTCGCTCACACCAATGCGCAAGCCAGTGTAGCTGCCAGGTCCTGCCGAGACTGCTACTGCCTGTGGTGCAATGCCGCGTTCACGAGCAAATTGCATGGTCTCTTCTACAAACTGGCCAAGCACAGCTGCATGGTTCGGACCCTCAAGGGTCTCTTTCTTGAAGACGATGTCGAAATCCTGACTCAATGCTACCGAGCAGGCTTTGCTCGAAGTTTCAATAAGTATAATATTTGCCACTTTATGCTAAATAAATGAGAGGTTAGGTGTATTGTTTATACACATTATATATAATAACTGCGCAAAAATAAGAATTTATATTGAAAGAAACAAAAAATGGAAAAAAAATTTCCCGATTGGGGAAATATTTTTCAAACATATCAAAAAAATTCTTATCTTTGCGGCAAATTTAATAAACTCATTAGCCCATGATCCAGTCAATGACAGGCTATGGCAAGGCAACTGCCACCGTGGCCAACAAGAAGATTACAGCCGAAATCCGTTCGGTCAATAGCAAGCAGCTTGATCTCTCTATCAAGGCCGCTCCTCAGTATCGTGAAATTGAAATGGAACTCCGTGCCATGGTGCAGCAAGTGGCTCAGCGCGGCAAGGTTGATCTCGTCCTTTCGGTCGAGGTTCTGGCTGGTAGTACCGATGCTCCTCACATCAATCAGTCGCTGCTTAGCAGTTATGCACAACAGTTGGCTGAGGCGCGCACTTCACTTGGTTTAGCCGAATTGTCGGCCGATCCAACGGCTTCGGCTATCATACTTCAGACTTTGGTACGTATGCCCGAAGTGGTGTGTGTCGAAGCTCCAGTGGTCAATGCTGAGGAACACCAGACTGTCAAAGAGGTTGTGGCACAGGCGCTGCAGCAGTTTGTGGCATTCCGTGAACAGGAGGGTGCATCTCTCTACCGTGTGTTCGATGCTAAGCTTGCCAACATTGCTGCTCACCTTGAGAGCGTGGCTCCTTATGAGAAGGATCGTACCGAACGCATTCGCCAGAATCTGCTCGATCGTCTTGAGAAACTGCCGGTTGAATATGACAAGAATCGTCTTGAGCAGGAGATGATTTATTATATCGAAAAACTCGATATCAACGAAGAGAAAACTCGCCTCACCAACCATCTTAGCTATTTCCGTGAGACGATGGATGGCGAACTCACCGCTGGCGGTCATGGTAAGAAACTTGGTTTCATTGCTCAGGAAATGGGCCGAGAAATTAATACGCTTGGCAGCAAGAGCAATCAGGCCGAAATGCAGCGCATCGTGGTGATGATGAAAGACGAACTTGAACAAATCAAGGAGCAGGTACTCAATGTGTTGTAATAATTTTATTTTTCTATCAATAGCAAGAATTTCCTTATGACTAAAGGCAAACTCCTTATATTTTCAGCCCCATCGGGCAGCGGCAAGAGCACTCTTGTGCAGTATCTCATGTCACAAAACGATACTCTTGCGTTCAGTGTAAGTTGCACCAGCCGCGCTCCTCGTGGCACTGAGCAGCATGGTGTTGACTACTATTTCCTTTCACCCGAAGAGTTCCGTCAGCGCATTGCCAATGATGAGTTCCTCGAGTATGAAGAGGTATATACCGATAAGTTCTACGGCACTCTTAAGGCCGAGGTCGAGCGTCTCAGTGAAGCTGGCAAGACCGTTATCTTCGATGTCGATGTCAAAGGCGGTGTCAATATCAAGAAGTTCTACGGCAACCGCGCACTCAGCATTTTCGTGCAGCCACCATCAATCGAAGAGCTTTCACGTCGCCTTCATGGACGCGGCACCGACTCTGAAGAGGTTATCCAGACACGTCTCGACAAGGCTGCTTATGAACTCACTTTCGCTCCACAGTTCGACAAGATCATTGTCAACGATGATCTCGAGACTGCCAAGGCTGAGGTTCTTAAGACTCTCAACGATTTCCTTGCAGAGTAAAACTTTATCGCAACACAGTTAATTCTTAACTGTTAGCTGTTTTATTAGTTTTTATTCGATGAAAATAGGTATCTATTCAGGCAGCTTCAATCCTGTGCATGTCGGGCATGTAGCATTGGCCGATTATGTCGTTGAGCAGGGTTTGGTCGATGAAGTGTGGATGATTCGTTCTTTGCTCAATCCGTTGAAAAAAGCTTCGGGCATGATGGCTGATAGTGATCGCCTTCGCATGCTCGAACTTGCCATTGAGGGGCATCCTGGACTTCGTGTTTCTACTATCGAAGACCAGCTTCCTGTGCCCAACTATACCATCACCACGCTGCGAACTTTGCAAGCAACATATCCTGACGATGAGTTCCATCTTATTGTGGGTGCTGACAATTGGCAGATATTCCAGCAGTGGCGAGAGTGGGAGAGTATTTTGCGCGATTTTCATCTCATTGTTTATCCGCGTCCAGGTTATCCCATTGCTCCACAAGAGGTTCCTCATGTGCGCTTTATCGATGCGCCGCTTTACGATATCTCGTCCACCCAAATCAGAGAATGCCTTGAAAAAGGATTGCCGCTCACCGGTTTGGTCGATGATAAAGTGGCTGCCTATTTACAACAACTCTAAAACCCTATGTCAGAGAAGATTATTTATTCACCATCCGTCATTGAATTCATCACCGTTGCCGTTGAGTATTGCGCCTTGGTCGAGAAACTACAGGGCGTGAGCCGTCGCAAATTTCTTGGTCAGATTACCAAAATGTTGCCTCTCATCTATGTCAAGGCTGCGCTTTTGCCCGAAATAGAGGAGGGCGAAGGTTTGGCGTTGCCCGAGGTGGTGACTGAGGATGACTATGATTATGTTCGCCGAGGCATCTGGAGTCTTCTTGGCCAGCACGACGATTATCTTGATGTCTTCACTGCCGATATGCAGTTTAGCGAGGCACCAATCACCTGTAGCATCAGTGAAGATTTGGCCGATATCTACCAAGATCTCAAGAATTTCGTTGCCATTTATGCCGATCGTAATGAGCTCCTCATGGCCGATGCTATTGCGCAGGTAAGTGAAAACTTCCGTACCTATTGGGGACAGAAGTTGGTTAATGCCATGCGCCCTTTGCACGAAATCACTTATACACAAACCGAAGACGAAGAAGAC
>JAUNCV010000140.1:4435-5421 GCA_030526445.1 Bacteroidales bacterium
GCCAATACGCCCGAACAGGCCGATGCTGCAGTGCAGGCTATTCGCAATAGTCATAGCATTGTGGGCTTCGATACCGAAACCCGTCCAGCGTTCAAGAAAGGCGTAACTTATAAAGTAGCGCTCATTCAGCTTTCAGTGGGCAATACCGCTTATCTGTTCCGTCTTCACAAGATGGGCGGACTTGTTCCTTCGCTCAAGGCTTTGCTCGAAGATCCTGAGGTTATCAAGGTCGGACTCTCTACGCACGACGATTTCCATAATTTGCGCAAGTGGGACGAATCGCTTCGCCAGCAAGGCATCATTGAACTTCAGCATCTTGTCAAGGGTTATGGCATCGAAGAACTCAGTCTTGCCAAGATCTATGCTTTGCTTTTCGGCAAGAAGATCAGCAAGAAGCAACGACTCACTAACTGGGAGTCTGATGCGCTTACCGACAAGCAGTTAGCCTACGCGGCATTCGATGCTGTGGCTTGTGCCGAAATCTATACAGCTCTCACCAAGATTGGACATCCTGCGTGATTCTGTAATACATTATATTATATATAAATGAAAAAAGGTTCGGAAATAATATCCGAACCTTTCTTCTTGGTATAATACTAAAATTAACGTACGTACATCATTGCTGCAGCGCTCTTGTATGCATGAGCATAAGCGTGACCTGCGCGACGGATAGCCTTAAAAGCTTTGTTCATTTTTTTCATAATCGTAATTCATTTGTGATGGGTTTGGGTCCCATCTGTTAATAATACCTTAAAATAACTTAAAACATTTGAGCAATTAATAAACGTGCTTTCTTTCGATTGCGCTGCAAAGGTACGAACTTTTTTTCTCTCGTTGTTCAATATTTTCCTGTTTTTAAAGCAAATATGGCCAAAAATGGGGATTTATACAATCGTTTGCCAAATGAAATTTGCAAATATATAGGGTTTGTGCAATGGATTGTACTCTATTTCTCCCTATCTTCTTTATCTTTCGTTTCTCCTTGT